>JAKSQV010000014.1 GCA_024403935.1 Ruminococcus sp.
CAGTCTCCTTTTCATTTATGGGTTCCTGCCCGTATCACTCATATTGTATTACCTTACCCCGAAGAAGCTGAAAGACATTGTTATGCTTCTGATGAGCATTGCATTTTGTGCGTTCTTCGGACTGAATTATCTGCTGTTCATTGCGGTGTATGTCATATTTAACTACACTTTGTCGAGACTGACTGACGTATTAAAAAAGAAAGGCGCAGTTGCGTGCTTTATTCCGTTTGCTCTCGGAATGATGACGGACATCTTCGTACTGTTTGCTTTCAGGACGGAACGCTTTTCCGAAATATACAGTGAATTTCATCTTCACGAGGGATTTTTCCCTGTTGGCTTATCGCTGTTTACACTGTCAGCACTCGGATATCTCATCGACGTATATAACGGCAGAGTGTGTTCCGAGAAAAACATAGTAAGATATTCTCTGTATATAATGATGTTTCCGAGGCTGCTCATGGGACCTGTTCTGCGTTATGACACGTTCACACGAATAATGAACAGCCGCAAAGCCGACTTGCAGCAGCTTGGCAAGGGGCTCACTGTGTTTGTCAAAGGACTTGCAAAAAAAGTTCTTGCTGCGGACACTCTGTATGCTCTGTACACAGCTGTCCGTGCATACGATATTCATGAAATGTCCGCAGTAACATCATGGTTCGGTATCGTTGCATATATTCTCTGCCTGTATTTCACGCTGTCAGGCATCGCAGATATGGGCGTAGGCATCGGCTACTGCTTCGGCTTCAGCTTTCCGCAGAGCTTCAATTATCCCATGTTCAGCAGCAGGATACGCTATTTTGCGGTAAAGTGGCACGTTCAGACGATACACTGGTTCCGCAATTATATCACCAAGCAGTTTGCTCCTCCGAAAAAGAACCGCTACCTTCGCATACTCATATTCATCGGAGCGTGGACTGCTGTCGGCTGCTGGTACAGCTTCACACTTTGCGGAGCATTGTGCGGCACTCTCGTCGGCACAGCGATAGTAGCTGAAAACAAGCTCAGAAAATCAAAAATGCTGAAATCAACAGGTATCATCTATACTTTTCTTTTTGTGACACTGGCTGCTGTTTTTCTTTCGAGCAATACGGTAGCAGATGCATTATCGTATATATTTGCTATGGTGGGAGGAAACCACTCGCTTACTGACGGTCTTACACTTTACCTGCTGAGGTCATACCTTGTGGTACTGCTTGTGACGATGTATGCATCGACCGACCTTTTCAGGAATATGCTCCTGCGTTATAGGAGAAAACTGCCCGGAAAGATACTTTCTGCGGCAACTCCGGCAGTAATGGTCATTCTGCTTGCAGTATGCACGGCACTTATCTCATCGTCGGGGAGCTCGGAAATGCTCCTGCTGAGGTTATAGGAGGCTGAAATGAAGAATATGACAAGCAAGCTCACCGCAGCAGCGGTGTTTACATTCATAGCCTTCTTTGGCGCAGCTTCGCTCATAACGGATAATAAGGCGAATATACCGTCTCCTTCGTGGGATAATATAGTTGATGGCGATTTCGGGCGGAGTCTCAGTTCGTATGCTGCTGATCGTTTTGCGTTCAGCGAAAGCTGGTGCGGGATCGGTTCACGCATAGATTCAGCAATAAGCGGAAATATTGTTGACGGAGTATACATTGCCGATGACCGCCTTATTGCTGCCGACATCTCAGAGCGTGAAATCACTGACGAAAGTGCCGCAGCCATAAATTCCTTTGCCGACACTTACAGCGGAGCTCTGTATTTTGCGGCAGTTCCGACTTCGGCAGGCGTTTACGGTGACGTACTCCCGTCATATCTTTCAAGTGTTACCGAAAAGCAGCAGATCGATACGCTTTATGAGCAGCTCAGCGGAAACATACGTCATGTTGATGCTTATAATCTTATGAGAATGCTGAGCGACGAGCGAATATATATGAGAAGCGATGATAAATGGACGATGTACGGCGCATATTGTCTGTACAGGACAGTTATCCAGAAGCTCGGATTCCAGCCTGTCTCATTTGATAAATATACCATACGCCACGTTACGGACAAATACTGCGGTAACCTGTACAAAAGGACGCTTTACATGAAATGCGAGCCTGATATTCTCGATATTTATGATTATGCAGACGGAGCGAAGGTGACGGTGTGCATCAGCATCAACAACGACGGCTCTGAGAGCGAATGCTCTATCTACAACACCGATGCTCTTGAAACTGAAGATATGTACAGGCTCTATCTCGGCGAAAGGAAGCCGCTTGTGAAAATAAGCACGGATGTAAACAATGACCGCAGACTGCTGCTGATAGGCAGCGAATGTGCGGCAGGCTTTGTGCCTTTCCTGACACAGCATTACAGCGAGATAGTAGTCTATTTCCCCGAGTACGCCGACAGATCGCTTGACACGTTCATAAGTCCGAATGATTACGAACAGACATTATTCCTTTTCGGGATAGATGCAGCCAGAGCGGATACATTAAAGAAAACAGAAATGAGGTAACAGAAATGAAAGCATTGATAACAGGTGCAACATCCGGTATTGGCAGGAGTATGGCAAAGAAACTCAGTTCACGCGGCTGGGAGCTGATACTCACCGGAAGAAACGAAGCTGCTCTCAGTCAGCTCAACGCAGAGCTTCCGAATACTGAGACCATAACCGCCGATCTCTCTAAGAGAGAGGACGTTTTCAAGGTATACGGGTTCTGCAGGGACAAGGGCGTGGATATGCTCGTTAACAATGCAGGCGATGGCATTTTTGGCAGATTCGAGAAGACTGACCTTGACGATGAGCTGAATATGATAGATGTAAACATCGTTGCCGTACACATACTGACAAAGCTTTTCCTTCGTGACTTCAAGGAACGTGACCACGGTATCATTCTTAATGTTGCTTCGTCAGCAGGTTTTATGACGGGACCGCTTCTTTCGTCTTACTATGCATCAAAGAATTATGTTGTAAGACTCAGCCTTGCGATAGCTGAGGAGCTTCGCCGTGACAAGTCGAAGGTCAGCATAACGGTTCTCTGTCCGGGACCTGTTGATACCAACTTCAATAACCGTGCAGGAGTCAGCTTCAGTGTGAAGCCAATCACTCCGGACTATGCCGCCGAATACGCACTCAGAAAAGCGTTTGACCGACAGCTTATTGCTATTCCGGGACTGACTGTAAGAGCAGGAGTGTTCGCTTCCAGATTTGTTCCTCATAAGCTACTTTCAGCAGTTGTATACGGCATACAGCACAGCAAGAAGCCGGCTGAAGGTGCAGAAAAGGCTGTGAAAAATGAAGGATAAGAGTTACAGGGTAGCACTCGGAGGCATTGTATCAGCTCTGTGTCTTGTAACGATGTTCCTTGCAGGAATCATTACACCGTTGTATATTGTACTGCCGCTCATAGCAGGAATGCTGCTTCTTCTGATCGTAGAGGAGGTAAGCATAAGCTGGTCGATGCTTACATATATATCCGTAAGCCTGCTGTCTTTGTTCATCACGGCTGACAAGGAAGCGGCACTGCTTTTTATAATGCTGTTCGGTCACTACCCTATGCTGAGATTCTATCTGCAAAGGATAAAGGTGAAAGCGCTTCGCCTCATGCTGAAGCTTGCAGTCTTCAATGCCTGTGCGCTGGGCTTCTTCTATGTTACCGTGTATATTTTCGGTATCAGGCAGATGATAGAGGATATGAATGATTTCGGAAAATACGGCGGGATAGTACTGCTTGTGCTGTGCAATTTTATTTTTCTGCTGTATGACTTCAATCTTGATGTGGTGTATAATGTCTACATAAAGCGGATAATGCCCAAATTCAAAAGAAAACGATGAAAAGCAGCTCGTGTGAGAGCTGCTTTTTCAATGATATATGAAAAAAATATAGAAGAAAAATGAAAATAAAATAAAAAAACTTGAAAAAACACTGGAATTTTTTTTCTGAATATGTTATAATTGAATTTGATAGGGTCATTTTCAGGAATAATCTGACCCGCTGCTCCTTTGGGAGTTTAAGTATAGTATCTCTGCTATGCAGAGTTGATGATTTAGGAGGCTTGTACATGAAAAAAGTGCAACTGACAGAAACCGTTCTGCGTGATGCGAACCAGTCGCTGATGGCAACACGTCTGCCTTATGCCGATTATGAAGGTATCCTTGCAGATATGGACAAGGCTGGCTACTATTCGGTTGAGTGCTGGGGCGGAGCAACATTCGATTCATGCCTTAGGTATCTCGGTGAGGATCCGTGGGAGAGACTCCGCGGACTCAGAAAGAACCTTCCCAATACCCGTCTTCAGATGCTTCTGAGAGGTCAGAACCTTCTCGGATATAAGCATTACCATGATGATGTTGTTGAGAAGTTCATCGAGCTGTCTATCAAGAATGGTATTGACGTAATACGTATCTTCGATGCTCTCAATGATTTCAGAAACATCGCAACCGCTCTCGAATGTACAAAGAAGTATGCAAATGAGAGAACTGTTGCTTCGGGCTGTATCTCATACACACAGAGCCCTGTTCACACAGTTGAAAAGTATATAGAGATGTGCAAGGAGCTTAAGACTATGGGCTTTGACACGATATGTCTCAAGGATATGGCAGGCACCATGTCTCCCTATGAGGCAGAGCATCTCATCAAGGGCATTAAGGATGCAATAGGCGATATGACACTTATCCTCCATACCCACTGCACTACAGGTATGGCTTATATGACAATAACAAAGGCTATCGAATCAGGAATCGACGTTATCGACACAGCTACCTCATGCTTCTCTGGCGGTACGTCACAGCCTGCTACCGAAACCATGTACTATGCCCTCAAGCAGTATGGTATCGAGACAGGTCTTGATGAAGATGTCATCAATAAGGTAAATGACTACTTCAAGCCCATCAAGCAGAAGTATATTGACAACGGTCAGCTTAATCCCAAGAGCCTTGCAACTGATGCTCAGGCGCTCGTATACAAGGTGCCCGGCGGTATGCTTTCAAATATGATCGCTAACCTCACAGATATGCACGCTATGGACAAGTTTGACGCTGCACTTGCAGAGATCCCGAAGGTAAGAGCTGATCTCGGCTATCCTCCGCTTGTTACTCCTCTTTCCCAGATGGTTGGAAATCAGGCTGTAACAAACGTTCTTGTCGGTGAGCGTTACAAGAATATCTCCAAGGAGATCAAGAACTACATCAAGGGCGAGTATGGTATAGCTCCGGCTCCCATAAATCAGGAGCTCCTTGACAAGGTACTTGAGGGTGCTCAGCCCGTTGACTGCCGTATCGAGGATCAGAAGCGTACAGGTGAGGAATTCATAGCCGCTAAGGAAGCTCTTGGCGATCTTGCACGCAGCGAGGAAGATGTAATGAGCTACATCTGCTATCCTGACCAGACAATGAAGTTCCTCAATGACCGCAAGGCTAAAGAGGAGAATGAAGCAGTTTACACCATTGAGGAAATGTAAGGAGGCTTCACACAATGAATATCAATTTCATATTGCTTGCTGCACAGACAACTGACAGCGGTACGAAGATGGAGATAGGCGAAGCAGCGATAACCGCGCTGTTCGGTTATTCGGTTGTATTCGTCGGACTTGATATGCTGATGTTGGTTCTCTACATCACAGGCGGTATCTTCAAGAAAAAGGAAGCGAAGGCTACTGCAAAGGAGAAGGCTGTTCTCGACGGTATCAAGAAGGAGGTCGAAGCTTCTCCTCTGACGGTAACTCCGCTTGCACTTCCGTGTGCTCCCGGTTCGGCAGGTCATATCAAGCTCCACGGTGTACCCGATAAGGATGCGGCAATGATAATGGCAATAGTTGCGGATAAAATGCAGACTCCGCTCAATGAGCTTCGCTTTATTTCCATCAAGGAGGTCAAATAACAATGAAATATAAGGTTACACTTAACGGTAAGACTTATGAGGTTGAGGTTGAAAAGGAAAAAGCAATGCTCCTCGACGAGTATGAGGCTATCGCGCCCGCACCTGTTGCTGCCGCTCCTGCACCTGCTGCCGCTGCACCTGCTGCAGCACCTGCTCCAGCACCCGCTGCACCTGTAAGTCTTGCAGCCGGCGAGACAGTTGCAGCTCCCATGCCCGGAAATATCCTTCGTATCGACGTTGCGCAGGGAGATGCTGTAAAGGCTGGTCAGATACTTGTCATTCTCGAAGCTATGAAGATGGAGAATGAGATCGTTGCACCCAGAGATGGCACAGTTGCCCAGATCGTAACAAGCAAGGGCTCAGTTGTTGATACAGGCGCTCCGCTCGTGGTATTAGCATAAGGAGGGCATACAATGAACATACTTGAAACCCTTGAAGAACTTTGGACGAGTTCGGGCTTCCATAGCTTCTTTGTTGATGAAGGCTGGAAGAACCTTATAATGATCCTGATCTCGTGCATCCTTCTTTACCTCGGCATCAAAAAGAAATTCGAGCCGCTGCTTCTTGTCGGAATCGCATTTGGCTGTCTGCTCGTTAATCTTTCATATTTCGGTCCCGAATCCTCTGATGCGCTCTATCATCCCGACCTGTGGAACCAGTTCCTCGATGAGGAGAGTGAGTTCTACCACAGCTACGGACACATAATGCGCGAAGGCGGACTTCTCGATATACTCTATATGGGAGTCAAGGCAGGTATCTATCCCTCACTGATATTCCTCGGAGTTGGTGCAATGACCGACTTTGGTCCGCTTATCGCAAACCCCAAGAGCCTTCTCCTCGGAGCAGCAGCTCAGATGGGCGTATTCCTTGCATTCTTCGGAGCTGTATGCCTCGGATTTACAGGCAATCAGGCAGCTTCTATCGGAATCATCGGCGGTGCGGATGGTCCTACTGCTATCTTCCTTACAACAAGACTTGCTCCCGAACTGCTCGGACCTATAGCAATTTCAGCATATTCTTATATGGCGCTCATTCCTATGATACAGCCTCCGCTCATGAAGCTCCTCACAACCAAGAAGGAGCGTGAGGTCAAGATGGAGCAGAACAGAAATGTAACAAAGACAGAGAAGATCATCTTCCCGATAATCGTTGCAATGTTCGTTATCCTTCTTCTTCCCTCAACAGCATCACTTGTCGGCTGTCTCATGCTCGGAAACCTCTGGAGAGAATGCGGCGTTACCGAAAGACTTTCCGATACAGTTCAGAATGCTCTTATGAACATCGTAACAGTATTCCTCGGAATATCCGTAGGTGCAACAACAGCAGCTTCAAGCTTCCTCAACATCAAGACACTGATGATAATCGGACTCGGACTTACAGCATTTGCTTTCTCAACAGTCGGCGGACTTCTTGTAGGCAAGCTTATGTATGTTCTCACAGGCGGAAAGGTAAATCCGCTTATCGGTTCGGCTGGTGTATCCGCTGTACCGATGGCAGCGCGTGTTTCACAGATGGAAGGACAGAAGGCAAATCCTTCAAACTTCCTGCTTATGCACGCAATGGGCCCGAATGTTGCAGGCGTTATCGGCTCTGCGATCGCAGCAGGCTTCCTGCTTGCAGTATTCGGTTAATTGCTGATCTGCACATCAGATACAAAGTATTTTACAGACCGTTCGGAGCAACACTCTGAACGGTCTGTTTCGCTCAGAAAGGCTGACATCGTCGTATTGCACAATGCCGTTTTGGAAATATTGACAAAACATATTTTCTGATATTCGGCTGCTGAAAGTTATTCAACCCGAATAAACAGCAAATCAACAATAATTCAACAGTTTTGCCGCAAGTTATCAACGTCGGAAGGTTGAATTGTCGAAAACTTGGAGTCTCCGTTTGTGCAAATCGGAGACTTTTGTTTTTTTGGTTGACAATGGCGATATTTTGTAATATAATGTATATTAGAGATAAATAGAAAGTTTTGACATAGAAAAAAACAGTCAGAACGTTGCAAGATGTAGAACAAAAAGAGAAAGGAACGCATTACCTGAAATATCCGATTTTTAGGGTAGGCATAACTTTTTTCTTATGTTTCAGCCTGCGGAGCATCCGCAGTTTTTGAACAATGGAAAATAGTTATGCCATTTTTATTTTCGGTAATCAGGGCGTACCACAGACGACAATTCGTTGATGTGATTTTATAGATCATAAGATAAAAAAATAGATAAATAGGGATGCGAGTGCCCGAATTTGAGTGGGCAGAGTGTATGAACGATTGATTCGGAGGATGAAAAATGGGAAAGGTACACGTAAACAAGGGGAGAGTAGCAATTCTCCTTGTAGGAGTTGTTATATCAATGGCTGCTGTTGACAGCGCAAGAAGGGAACATTTCAAAGTCAGCACAAGCAGCAAAGTAACAGTAAATGGAGATTTCATGTCAAAGTCTGTGTCTGCCGGCTCGGATGAAAGTACATTACCGTTCACACTTGATGAGAACGGTCAGCCTACAACTTCTCTTGACTGCGTAAAATATGTAGGAATGGCTGAGCAGCAGCTTGGCTCAGACAAAATGAATCAGGGACTTCTTGTTCTTGCTGACAGTGCTCATCCTGTTCAGGAGGGCAGCAGCAATGAGATGTCAGACCTGTTTGAAAGCAAAAATGAGTGCTATTCGTTGATAGAAGAAGGAGTTATGCTCAATACTGATGCAACAGAGGCTCTTCACAGCATGATGTCTGCTTATCAGTCAGCTACCGGGCTCAACGATTTTGTTGTCTATGGTACTACCGAGACTTATACAGGCGAGGGATCGTACTGCCCGAGAGCGTTTGCTGAAAGCGTTACAGGCAATACCGTTGATCTTGCGCTGAATGGTTATGCTTCCGTTATTTCCTTTGACGGATATGATGCAGAGGGATGGATACTCGATAACTGTGCAAGATATGGTTTCATAGTCAGATATCCGCAGGGCAAGGAGGAAAAGACCGGCGAAGCATTTTGTCCTTGGCACCTCCGCTATGTTGGCAAGCTTCATGCGGCTGTAATTGAGAAAAACGGGTTCTGTCTTGAGGAGTACCTTGAATTCCTCAAGGATTACACGATAGATGAGCCGTTTGCTTTTACTTATGACGGCGCAGGCTACGAGATATATTATGTTCCGTCAGAAGGAGACACGACCACTGTAATGGTACCTATCGCCGGAAATTACAGTGTTTCGGGCAACAATACCGACGGATTCATAGTAACGTGCAGAAAATCATAAACACAAGAATACAGTACCGGGCTTCTATGAGGCTCGGTATTTTTTGCGTTGTCAGCCGGCAGGTGATATACTGATATTGCCGAACATAGTATATATGTGAGGTGACAGTATGAAACGGATAATTCTTATCATTGCTTCTGTACTTGCACTTGTTTCTGTATATCCTGTACAACTTTCTGTTGCTGCAAAAAATGAAGTTTCAGCAGAGGCGTATGTGCTTACGGAGGCTTCAACAGGAACTGTGCTCGACGGGAAAAATGCAGATATGCGCCTGAATTGCGGATATCTGAGCAAGCTGATGTCCCTGCTGCTTATTGCTGAGGACATTGAAACGGGAAAATACGGGTTGGATACCGAGCTTACAGTGTCGGAATCCGTCCGCGGAACAAAAGGGGCTGTGATATGGCTTGAACCGAATGACAGTATTTCGGTAGGGGAGCTGCTTAAATCTGTCATAATCGGAAATGCCAATGATGCTATGACTGTACTTGCCGAAGCCTCCGAGCGCAGCATTGAGGACTTTGTATCACGTATGAACAGCGAGGCATTCGACATGGGACTGCGTGATACTGTGTTTTTTTCACCCTACGGATACAGCGATGAGCGTGAATATTCTACAGCCCATGATATTGCAGAGATATGTCGTATGCTTTCACGTTTTGAGTTCCTGCGACCTTATTTCTGCACGTGGCGCGATTTTGTAAGAGGCGGCAAAACCGAACTTGTCAATGAAAATGTACTTTCGCGAACTTATGAGCGGCATATCGGATTCAAAGCCTGCCATTCCGATGATTCGGGATTCTGCATTGCAGAGGGAGGTGTCAATCCGAGCGGAACACGCTGTATCGCGGTCGTGCTCGGAGCGTCTGATGCCGAAGCATCGTTCAGTGCGGCAAAAAAGCTTATCAATCATGGATTCAGCGATTATAAGGTAACAGCAACGATGTTCCCGGATGAGATGCTTATGCCGATAAAGGTTCGCGGTGGGGAGGAATCGGCTGTGCAGATACGACTGAAAAATCAGAGCCGGATAGTTGTTCCGCGAGCTGTTAAAGAGCTTGGAACAGTTACCGTGCTGCCTGAATATCTGTCTGCACCCGTGAAGAAAGAACAGCGGATCGGCATGGCAGCCTTTTACAGCGGAAAAGAACTTGTATGCGAGGCGGATATTGTTGCGACTGAAGATGTTGAGCGGCTAAGCTTTAAATATATATTTGGCAAAATCGCTGTCAAATTGCTTGGACGACGGTGCTTGGTTTGTACGTAAAGTACAAAAGTTGAAATACTTCTATAAAGGTACTTGAAATATTTCTTAAAATATAGTATCATAAGATTGGTAATTTATAATGTACGGCATACTATATGTTGTACACACTGGAGGTAAAACAAATGTCATTAAAGCTTAACACAAAATATCTGGCTGACTTTGTCAATGCTGATGAGCTTACAGGAATCAAGGCTCAGGTCGAGGCTGCTGCCGAGACTCTCCACAGCAAAACAGGTCTCGGAAATGATTTTTTAGGCTGGGTAAGCCTTCCGACCGATTATGACAAGGAGGAATTCGCTCGTATCAAGGCTGCTGCTGATAGAATCAAGAAGAATTCCGACATACTCATCGTTATCGGTATCGGCGGCTCTTACCTTGGCGCAAGAGCAGCTATCGAGCTTCTCAAGTCGCCCCTTTATAATAATATGAAGAAGGATACACCTGACATCTACTATGTCGGAAACAGTATCAATCCTACATATCTCAACGAGATAATCGCTCTCTGTGAGGGCAAGGACTTTTCAGTGAATGTAATTTCCAAGTCCGGTACCACAACAGAGCCTGCACTTGCTTTCCGCATCTTCAAGAAGATGGTTGAGGACAAGTATGGAAAGGAAGAAGCTAAAAACCGTATCTTCGCAACAACAGACAAGGCAAGAGGTACTCTCAAGAACCTCTCAGATGCTGAAGGATACGAGACATTTGTTATCCCCGATGATGTCGGCGGACGCTTCTCTGTTCTTACAGCCGTAGGTCTGCTTCCTATCGCCGTTGCAGGCTGCGATATCGACGCACTTATGAAGGGTGCTGCAAAGGCTCAGGCTGACTTCTGTGCTGACTTCGACAACAACGACTGCTACAAGTATGCAGCTCTCAGAAATATCCTTTACAGAAAGGGTAAGGCTGTTGAGATGCTCGTTTCCTATGATCCCAGCTTTGTAATGATGAGCGAGTGGTACAAGCAGCTCTTCGGCGAGAGCGAGGGCAAGGACAACAAGGGAATCTTCCCTGCTTCAGTAACATTCTCGACTGATCTTCACTCAATGGGTCAGTATATTCAGGACGGCGCACGCATAATGTTCGAGACTGTCGTTGACATCAAGACACCCAAGCACGACCTCTTCCTCGAACCTGATGCTGAGAACCTTGACGGTCTCAACTTCCTCACAAACCAGAATATGTCTGTTGTCAACAGAAAGGCATTTGAGGGTACAGTTCTCGCTCACACAGAGGGCGGAGTTCCCAATATCATCCTTGAGCTTGACGATACAACTGAGGAAAGCGTAGGATATATGATCTACTTCTTCGAGAAGGCTTGTGCTATCTCAGGCTATGTTCTCGGAGTAAATCCCTTCAATCAGCCCGGCGTTGAGAGCTACAAGTCAAATATGTTCGCTCTCCTCGGAAAGCCCGGCTATGAAGGCGCAAAGGCTGCACTCGAAGCTAAGCTCGGCTGATCGCTGAGTTTACGATAAACTACAAAATCACACTGCCGCGAGGCAATGGAAGGAGTAAACCATGATAAAACTTATTACAGGAAAAAAGGGCACAGGCAAGACAAAGATACTCATCGACCAGATCAATGAAGCAGTTAAGGCTTCATCCGGAAATGTTGTATGCGTAGAAAAAGGTTCTACAGTAAGATATTCCATCAGCCGTAAGGTAAGATGGTGCGATACAGAGTATTATGCTGTTGAGGGATTTGAGACATTCTATGGCTTCATTGCAGGTCTCCTCGCAAGCAATTATGACATCACACACGTTTACATTGACGGAATATTCCGTATTGGCGGACGTGACTACGATGCATTCGGCAAGCTCCTTGAGCAGGTCGACAAGCTCACAGGTGATGACGTATCCGTTATCTTTACAGTATCCGCTGACGAAAGCGAGCTTCCTGAAAGCGTTAAGCAGTTCCTTAAGTAAGAGACCGCTAAAAAAACGATACTAAAATCGGGAAGAACTATTGACATATCATGTCAATTAGTGTATAATATATTTTATGGTGCTCTGAAGGATTTATAATATGAATATCAACTTAAAACAACTTTTCAGCATCGTCGGAGAATCGAGTGATTTCGCTTATGAAATAGGCGTGGACGAGCTTTCCGATATACGCGGATACTGTTTCGCTTCACCTGTTGCTGTGAAGGGAAGAATGTATAACAGGGCAGGCGTTGTCTACCTTGAATATTCCGTGGATCTGACGCTTCTTGTCACTTGTGACAGATGTCTCAGAGAGTTTGAAAGAGTTTATCACTATGATTTCGACCATATTGTCGTTCCTTCCGCAAACAGCGATAACGATGATTATATCGTTGCCGAAGGCGAGAGCATTGAGCTGAATGAAGTTGCAGTTACCGATCTTCTTCTCCAGCTGCCTGTCAAGAACCTCTGCAAAGAGGACTGCAAAGGACTTTGCATGATATGCGGCTGTGATCTGAACGAATCGACCTGCGATCATATCAATACCGAGCTGTGAAGCTCTATATAAGGAGGTGCCAGAATGGCTGTACCGAAGAGAAAAACTTCCAAGGCAAGACGTGATAAGAGACGTTCTGCTGTATGGAAGCTTGAGACACCTGCAATGTGCAAGTGCGATAACTGCGGCGCATATAAGGCTCCGCACAAGGTCTGCAAGAACTGCGGATTCTATAAGGGCGTTGAGGTTCTTAAGATCGACGCTGAATAATCGGCTAATTCCGATACATGAGGAGGAGAGGAGGCATTTGTCCTTCTCTCCCTTTTTGCTATAATTGTAACTTTCTATCATCTTGATCTGTGACAGGAGAGAGCTTATGGTAAAAATAAAGAGCGTTGCTGACGGCTCTCCTGCAGGAAACTGCGGAGTACGTGATGGTGATATGCTCTCTGCAATAAACGGACACGACGTGAAGGATGTCCTCGACTATATGTATTACGCTGCCGAAACAAAAGTAACACTTGATATTGTTCGCGGCGATGAGCATATTGCAATAGATGTGGTCAAGGACGAATATGATGACCTCGGGCTCGAATTTGAGACGTTTCTCATGGACAGCAAACAGAGATGCAGAAATAACTGCGTTTTCTGCTTCATCGACCAGATGCCTCCCGGAATGCGGGAGACACTTTACTTCAAGGATGATGACGCGCGTCTGTCCTTTTTACAGGGAAATTACGTCACTCTGACTAATCTTGAGCAGGAGGACATAGATCGCATAATCAGGATGAAGCTGAATATAAATGTTTCAGTCCATACAACGAATCCCGAGCTTCGCGTGAAGATGATGAATAACAGATTTGCAGGTGAAAAGCTGAGATTCATCCGTCAGCTTGCGGAAGGCGGCATAATGCTGAACTGTCAGATAGTTTGCTGTCCGGGGATAAACGATGGCGATGAACTGAGGCGTACACTTCATGATCTCGGCGAACTGATGCCGAATATCACCAGTATGGCAGTTGTTCCTGTCGGAGTAACACGCTTCCGTGAAGGGCTTTGCCCTCTTGCGTCATTCAGTAAGCAGACAGCAGGTGAAACTCTCGACATCATTACGGAATATCAGGAGGAGTTCCTGAGAAAATTCGGTACGCGGACTGTATTCCCGTCAGATGAGTTCTTCCTCATTGCAGAGCGTGCCATACCGGATGCAGGATACTATGAGGACTATCCTCAGTATGAAAACGGCGTGGGTATGCTTCGTTCACTTATTGATGAGTTTGAGGATGCTCTTGAAGCTGCCGAATGGAACGGCGGAGATCGCCGCGTGACGATCGCAACGGGTTACAGCGCATATCCCGTGATCTGTCAGCTTGCACAAAGGGCAGAGGAGAGGTTTACAGGGCTAAAATGTGAAGTCTGCCGCATACGGAACGACTTTTTCGGTGATACTATCACTGTTTCGGGACTTATCACTGCTCAGGATCTGATTGCTCAGCTTCGTGGCAGAGACATCGGAAATGAGCTGCTTATTTCCTCAGCTATGCTTAGGCGTGACAGTGATGTTTTCCTTGATGATCTGACGATCCCCGACGTTGAGCGTGAACTCGGCGTGTCGCTGCGGGCTTCCGCGAGCGACGGCTATGAGCTGCTCGACGCAATACTGGGAATAACATACTGAGGTAGAGATTATGGAGAAGCAGAGCAGCCTGACGCTCTGGCAGCGTATCGTCCTGATGGTACTTTTCTGTGTGGGCTGTATATCTCGGTATATCGTCAGTACCGTCTCTGATAACGGATTTCGCGCCAATAGTGCTTGAGGTAACACTTGTACACCTCTTTGACTTCACCGTCGCGTATCTGCTGATGACAGTGTTCTATAACGGCAAAAAGGCAGATTCCCGACGTTTTCAAAGTGGTTCTTTTACATATTCTATCCGTCACACATAATGCTTGCTTTGATACTCAGAGCAGTATTATAGAAAATAAAACTCAATAACCGCTGGTAAGCGATTTTTAATAGAAACAGAAAGGAGACAGGATAAGCTATGGCATTACCAATAGTTGCAGTTGTAGGACGACCGAATGTCGGTAAGTCCACACTGTTCAACAAGCTGATAGGTCAGCGTCTCTCCATAGTTGAGGATACACCCGGTGTAACCCGTGACCGTATATATTCAAAGTGTGAGTGGCGCGGAAAAGAGTTCATGATCGTCGATACAGGCGGTATCGAACCCGACAGCAGCGACGTGATACTTGCGCAGATGCGCCGTCAGTCAGAGCTTGCCATCGAGAAGGCTGATGTAATCGTATTTGTAACGGATATACGCAGCGGAGTGACCGCCGATGACTATGCCGTATCAGAAATGCTCATAAAGAGCGGAAAGCCTGTGATACTCGCCGTTAACAAGGTGGATAGTCTTGGCGAGCCGCCAATGGAGCTTTATGAATTCTATAACCTCGGTCTCGGCGAGCCGTATCCTATATCATCCGTGCACGGTCACGGTACAGGAGATATGCTTGATGCTGTTTATGATCTTCTGCCCGATTCCGATGAGGAGGAGTACGGGGATGAATATATCAAAGTCGCTGTAATAGGTAAGCCGAATGCGGGAAAGTCCTCGCTGATAAACAGGATAGCAGGAGAGGATCGTGTTATCGTATCCGATATTGCAGGAACAACACGCGATTCAACGGATACTGTCATTGAGAACGAATACGGCAGATTTGTGTTTATCGACACAGCAGGAATACGCAGAAAGTCCAAGATCACGGACAAGGTCGAGCATTACAGCGTGCTCCGTGCCTATATGGCAGTTGACCGCGCGGATGTCTGCGTAATCATGCTTGATGCAGCAGAGGGCTTTACCGAGCAGGATGCAAAGGTGGCAGGATATGCTCACGAACAGGGTAAGGCAAGCGTCGTCGCCGTAAACAAGTGGGACATTGTTGAAAAAGACGACAAGACCATGCAGGAGTTCCGCACAAAGCTTGAGAACGATTTCAGCTTCATGTCGTATGTTCCCTTCGTGTTTATCTCAGCAAAGACGGGACAGCGCATAAATAAGCTCTATGAACTGATAAAGTACACCTATGGACAGAACAGTATGCGAATATCAACAGGAATGTTGAACGATGTTCTTGCATACGCTACTACAAGGGTGCAGCCGCCTTCGGATAAGGGCAGAAGACTGAAAATATACTACATGACTCAGCCATCAACAAAGCCGCCTACCTTTGTCACATTTGTGAACAGGGCAGACCTGTTCCATTTTTCGTACAGAAGATACATTGAAAACCAGATCCGTTCAACGTTCGGACTTGAGGGAACGCCTGTGCGTTTCATAGTCCGTGAAAGAGGAGGAAACGATAAATAATGAAAGTGTTATTTGCTCTTATAATAGCAGCAGCTATCGGCTATCTGCTCGGCAGCCTCAATTTCTCAATAATCGTGGTACAGCTTCTGAGAGGCAAGGATATTCGTACAATGGGAAGCAGAAATGCAGGCCTTACCAATACATACCGCTGCTGCGGACCTGCTTGTGCAGGATTAACGCTTCTCGGTGATGTATTCAAGGGTATACTGGCTGTTGTTCTTGCACGTGCAGCAGCAGGTGCGTTAAAGGTCGGCTTCATTCCCGATAATGATGTCCACTATATCGGCTATATTGCAGCGCTGTTTGCAATAATCGGTCATGTATTTCCTGCATATTACGGATTTAAGGGAGGAAAGGGCGTTCTTGTCGGAGCAGCCTCATTCCTTGCCATCGACTTCAAGGTGTTTATCGCACTTTTGGCTATATTTGTAGTAATACTGGCGATTTCAAAGTACGTTTCGCTTTCGTCGATCATGGCAACGGCATACGGACCTCTTGCAGTATTCCTGATGTCATTGATAGTAAACGGCAATTCTTTCGGAAGAAGCTTCTTATATCTGCTTCTGTCACTTCCTATGGCTGCAATGATAATCTGGATGCACCGCTCAAATATTGAACGTCTGCTCAACAACACAGAGACAAAGTTCTCATTCAGCTCAAGATCGTATGATTAAATAAGGGGGCGTAATAATGGCAAAGATTGTAAT
Organism: Ruminococcus sp.; assembly: GCA_024403935.1. GTDB lineage: Bacteria > Bacillota > Clostridia > Oscillospirales > Ruminococcaceae > Ruminococcus. Next base: position 16,874 of record JAKSQV010000014.1, read on the forward strand.
TCTTGGTTCCGGCGGATTTGGACTTGCAATAGCCATTACTGCAAAACAGTGCGGAAAGCATGATGTTACAGTATGGTCAAAATTCCAGTCGGAGATAGACGATATCCGTGCACACGGCGAGCATCAGCAGAAGCTCCCCGGAGTTCAGATACCGAAAGAGATCATTCTCACAAGTGATATCTCATGCATAAGCGGATGCGACATTCTTATATTCGGTGTTCCCTCATCATTCGTAAGAAGCGTTGCAAAGGAAGCAAAGCCTTATGTCACCGACAAAATGACAATAGTCAATACAGGAAAGGGACTTGAGGAATGCAGTCTCAAACGCCTCAGCGAAGTCATCATAGAAGAGCTTGACGTTAAAAAGCTCGTTGTGCTTTCAGGACCTTCACACGCGGAGGAGGTAGCACGCTGTATGCCTACGACAATGGCTTGTGCATCAGATGATGCAGAGTCGGCTAAGTATATACAGTCTGAGCTCGGCAACAGCTTCCTTCGTCTGTATCTTAGTGATGATGTCATCGGATGCGAGCTTGGCGGAGCACTGAAGAATATAATCGCGCTCAGCTGCGGAATCTGTGACGGTATGGGATTTGGTGACAATACAAAGGCTGCACTTATGACACGCGGCATCCATGAGATCGCACGTCTCGGAAAAGCCTGCGGTGCAGATGTTGCAACATTCAGCGGACTTACAGGTATTGGCGATCTGATCGTTACCTGTACAAGTATGCATAGCCGCAACAGGCGTGCAGGCATACTTATCGGACAGGGGATATCTCCTGATGAGGCGGTAAAGCGTGTCGGAACAGTAGAGGGCTATCACTGCTGCAAAGCTGCATATCAGCTTGCAAAGAAGATGAATGTCGAGATGCCGATAACCGAACAGCTTAACAGAGTGCTTTTCGAGGGCGAAAACATAAGAGAAGTGCTTGGAAAGCTTATGAATCGTCCTCAGAGAAACGAAGTATTTTGATTGGAGGAAACCGGATGGCAGAATTACGTGAATACAGAGGACATATCCGCAACCGCAGAGAGCTTTGTGAAGAGCTCGGCATAGATGGCGGATTATCTGTGAAGGAACTTGAAAAGGAGATAATCGTCAGAGGATATGAGAAGTGGGGACGCACTATGGGCGACCACATCTACGGTATGTTTGCTTTCTGGCTTTATGATGAGAAGAATGACAGGATCTTCGCTTTGCGTGACCAGTTCGGAACGAAGCCTTTCTACTACTATGTTACAGAAGACGGAAAGCTCCTGTGCAGCCTTTCCATTCGTACGATAATCGGACAGGAGGGCTTTGTCAAGGAGCTGAACAGGGATATGCTCCAGATATATATGTCTCTCACCTATGTTGCAGGTGAAGACACCTTCTTCAAGGGCGTAAAGAAGCTCATGCCCGGTCACTGGCTCGAATACAGCGCAGGAAAGCTTGAGCTCGGACGTTACTGGACTCCTACATTTGCCCCCGATGAGAGCAAAACAGTTGACGAGTGGGCTGATGAGATACATTCCACACTGACACATATTTTCACTGAAGTCAAGGATGAGGATGAAACCGTTGAATCGTTCCTGTCAGGCGGAGTCGATTCCTCTTATGTGCTTGCAATGAGCGATGCAAAGCGAGCTAATTCATGCGGATATGACGAGGAACGCTTTGATGAGTCGCGCGTTGCCGCAAAGACGGCGGAGCTACTCGGCGTAGAGCATTCTGTTGCAAATATCCAGCCCAAGGACTTCTTTGACATCGTGCCCTTCACGATGTATAACATGGAGCAGCCGCTCGGAGATGCATCTGCTATCGTGTTCACGCTCGGTTGTCTCGCAACGGCAAAGCATACAAGGATATGCTACTCAGGAGAGGGTGCCGACGAGTTCTTCGGCGGCTACAATATGTACCGCAATGCTGAACGCTACGGCGAAAATCTCAAGACCTTCTATGTCGGCAACACCAACATTATGAAGGAAGACGAGAAACAGCGCATCCTTAAATCCTATGATCCCGAGGTTCTGCCGATAAATCTTGTAAAGAGCATCTATGATGAGATAGAGGGACTTGACCCGCTCACCAAGATGTCAGATATTGATATACAGATATGGCTTGAGGGAGATATTTACCTCAATGTAGACAAGATGAGCACCGCGGCAGGACTTGAGATACGTATGCCGATTACCGACCTGCGTATTTTTGATATAGCATCGCGTATGCCGTCAAGATTCAAAGTGAACGAGGAGCAGAACAAGGTCGCATTCAGAACTGCTGCGGCAAAGGTGCTTCCCGAGGAGATAGCCTTCCGAAAGAAGCTCGGTTTCATCGTTCCTGTAAGGATATGGCTTGCCGATGAAAACTATAACTCTGACGTCAGAGAAAAGTTCAACAGTGACTATGCTGCCGAGTTCTTCAATATCGACGAGATAAACGCTGTTTACAGCGACTATGTCGGCGGAAACTCCGATAACTGGCGCAAGGTGTGGACAATATATACCTTCCTTGTATGGTACGAGGAGTATTTCATAAAGAGATAAAACAACTGTGAGGTAAAAAAAGATGTCAAAAACAATCACAACCAGATTCGCTCCGTCGCCGACAGGCTTCATGCACATTGGCAACCTGCGTACTGCTTTGTATTCATATCTGCTTTCAAAGTCGCAGGGCGGTAACTTCATCCTGCGTATCGAGGACACAGATCAGGAACGTTTTGTTGAGGGTGCTGTTGATGTTATCCTCAAAACGCTCGAAATGACAGGTATCACCTACGATGAGGGACCTGTTGCAGGAGGAGAGCATGGTCCGTATATACAGAGCGAGCGTCTTCCTATCTACAAGGAATACGCTGAAAAGCTCATTGCAGGAGGCCATGCATATTACTGCTTCTGTACTCCTGAACGCCTTGAATCTCTCAAGGACGACAAGGGCATAGGCGGCTATGATGGTCACTGCCGTGATCTTTCTGCTGAGGTTATCAAAAAGAACCTTGCAGAAGGCGTTCCCTATGTAATTCGTCAGAAGATGCCGCTGGAGGGCACTACCTCCTATGTTGACGAGGTTTACGGAGAGGTGACTATCGACAACTCCGAGCTTCGTGACCAGATTATGATAAAGGCTGACGGCTACCCTACGTACAACTTCTGTCATGTAGTTGATGACTATCTCATGGGTGTCACACACGTTGTACGCGGAAACGAATACCTTACATCTACTCCGAAATACTGCCTTCTCTATGATGCATTCGGCTGGGAGAGACCGACTTACGTTCATCTTCCTCTGCTCATGGGAAAGGACGAGGACGGCAAGGTATCAAAGCTCTCCAAGCGTCACGGAGCAGTAAGTTTTCAGGATCTCGTAGCTGACGGTTATCTTCCCGAAGCTATTGTGAACTATATCGCGCTTCTCGGATGGCGCCCCAAGGATACGAATCAGGAGTTCTTCACAATGGACGAATTGAAGGAGAATTTCTCAATGGAGGGACTCAGCAAGTCTCCTGCCGTATTTGACTATGAGAAGCTGAACTGGTTCAATTCGGAATACATCAAGAAAATGGACGATGAGAGCTACAATGCAAAGGCTATGCCCGTACTTGATGAGCTGTGTCCTGAATATATCAACACAAAGAAGCTTGCAGAGCTGCTCAAATCGCGTATCTATGCATTCTGTGAGATCACGGAGCGTATAGGTTTCGTGCTTGAGAGACTTGATATGGACACTGAGCTTTATACAAACAAGAAGAACAAGACAACTCCCGAGGGCTGCAAGGAGATACTCACTGACTGTCTGCCGCTTCTCAGAGCGGCTGAGAGCTGGGACAACGATACACTCTTTGAGCTTCTGAAGGATTATGCTGCTTCCACTGAGAAGAAGTCAGGAGCCGTAATGTGGGCTATCCGCATTGCAATAGCACGTCTTGGCGTAACTCCGGGCGGTGCGACTGAGCTTATGGAGGTATTCGGCAAGGACGAGACTATCTCTCGTATCGAGCAGGCAATATCCGAGCTTTAATGCTCCTGCAGCTGAAAAAAACAGAAAAACCGTTATCGGATATTTCCGGTAACGGTTTTGTTTTTTATTCATTCGGAAGTTCAAGAGCACGTTTTGTAACTCCGACTGCAACACCTTGTGTTCCTGTACCAACGTGACTTGCAATACTGCAGGCAAGAGGACGGTATGTAACCAGATAGCCTGAAAACTCTTTCTTTATCATGCCAACCCAGCGGTCGATCTGCTCCTGAGTCTCCATAGTGCCGGAAGCACCGATGCTGAGGTGTTCCTTAGGAATACCCTTGTACTTGTTTTCGAGGTCATTGTGTATTGCCTCAAACATTTTCTTTTCGGCGTTGTCCATGCCGCGTACCTTTGCATAGGCATCAAGCTTGCCTCCCTGAATCTTCAGGACGGGTTTGAGGTTGAGCACGGTTGCGATGGCAGCTCCTGCCTTGGTTATTCTGCCCGTCTTGATTATGCGTTTGAGGCTGTGGAGCGTGATATAGATGTCGTTCTGATAGGTCTGTTCTTCGAGGTAGTCCTTGATCTCCTGACCTGTCATGCCTTCTTCAGCCATAAATCTTGCATCATATACAGAGTCAAGCAGTGTGACTGATATGCGGTGATTGTCAACTACCAGAACCTTGCCGTCATAGTCAGCCGACAAAGCCGTAGCAGTAGCGCACGAACCGCTGAGTCCGCTTGTCATCGGGATATATACGACCTCATCATAGCCCTGTGAGAGAATATCCTCCCACATATGAGTAAGGTCTCCGGGAGAAGGCTGAGAGGATACAATATCCTTGTCATCATTCAGTGCCTTGTAGAGCATTTCGTGGCCGAGTGTCAACTCCTCCATGTAGTCTTTGCCGTCTACCATTACAGGCATCGGAAGCACGAAAATACCGTTTTCCTTGCCTTCATCTATTGTAATACCGCTGTTGGTATCTGTCATTATAGCAGTTTTCATCTTTGACTCCTTATCTGATTGATACTTTTGCCGTTATGGCTTGGGAACAAACGCAATTATACAATAATTATTATACTGTTTTATTCAGTTCTTGTCAAGTGAAGCAAGCCGGCAAACTTCATACTTGCATTTTCTGTGCAATTGTGGTATAATCAAATGGATTGAAAATCAACCGAAAGGAATAATAGATATGTCTGACAAGAATGAGAAGAATAACAAGCCGTTTGAGATACCGCGCCCTGTTTTTCCGAAGAGAGCCGTTATCACAGGCGGAATGCCCTATGGAAACAAAGAACTGCATTTCGGTCATGTAGGCGGAATGTTTGTGTTTGCCGATACCTATGCGCGTTTCATGCGTGACCGTATCGGTAAAGAGAATGTTATATTTGTCGGCGGTACCGACTGCTACGGCTCACCGATAGCCGAGGGATGGCGTGTCAAGGTATCAAAGGGCGAATTTGAGGGAAGTCTTGAGGATTTCGTTCAGCGCAACCATGACAAGCAGCAGAAGACACTTGATGATTACGGTATCTCTCCGAACATTTTTGCCGCTTCGGGACTCGGACGTTCAAAGGAGATACACGCTGAGGTAACAGATTGGTTCATCAGCTCTCTGCATAAAAAAGGTCAGCTTAATCAGATAACGACAATGCAGTTTTATGATGAGAAGGCAGGCTGTTTCCTCAACGGCAGACAGGTCATCGGAAAATGTCCTGTTGAGGGATGCAGCTCCGAGAAGGGCTATGCAGACGAGTGCGATCTCGGACATCAGTATATGCCCGAAAATCTTATCGACCCCGTAAGCACACTCACGGGTGAAACTCCGACAATGAAGCCCGTAACCAACTGGTACTTCAAGCTGCGTGACTATGAGCAGCTCATGAAAGACTGGGTGGAGGAACTCAAAAAACGCAAGGATATTCGTCCTGTCGTATGGAAGACTATTGACGAGTTCCTTAAACCGCCAGTGATTTATATAAAGCGTGAGTTCGAGGAGAAGTACTTCACACTCAGGGACTCAATGCCTGAGCATGAATATCTCGAAGAGCCAAAGAAGCCTTCATTTACGATACAATTTGCACAGCTTTCCGACTGCGATGAGGCGTGTCGTATCCTTACAGAAAACAGTATCCGGTACAGAACAGGCAAGACACTCGTTCCGTTCAGACTTACAGGCAATATCGAGTGGGGAGTTCCCGCTCCTGTAATGGACGGAGTTGACGGACTTACCGTGTGGGTATGGCCTGAGTCGCTCTGGGCACCTGTTTCGTTTACGCAGACATATCTTGAGAGCGTCGGCAGAAGCCGTGATGAATGGAAGGACTACTGGTGCAGCAAGGATTCCACTGTGTATCAGTTCATCGGACAGGATAACATCTATTTCTACGGAATTGCCGAGCCTGCGATGTGGATGGCTCAGCAGGAGTCCGAAAAAAAGACGGCTGACGTACCTGAGGGCGAGCTTCAGATGCCCGTCATCATCGCTAACCACCACATACTCTTCCTTGACAAGAAGGCTTCAAGCTCGGGCGCAGTAAAGCCTCCGATGGCAGATGACCTCCTTAATTATTACACACCTGAGCAGCTGCGTATGCACTGGCTCGGACTCGGACTTGGTCAGCGTTCCGTAAGCTTCATGCCAAAGCCCTTCAATCCTGATGCAAAGCCTGATGATGCAGATCCTGTTGTAAAGGACGGTCTGCTTCTTTCAAATGTGTATAACCGAATGATACGCACAGCATTCTATACCACACAAAAGGAATTTGACGGTGTAATGCCTGATCTTGCTCCTGAGGAAAAATTTGTTGCCGATGCGAAAAAGGCAGTTCTCGAATATGAGAGACACATGTCGAAGTTTGCTTTCCATCAGTGTACTTATGTCCTTGACAGCTATATCCGCAATGGAAGCAAGTACATGGCAAAGGCAGTAAACGGCGGGAATGTCAGCAAGGATGAGCTTGCTCAGGCACTTGCAAATCTGTTCTATATCATAAGGATAGCAGGAATCCTCCTTCATCCTATGGCTCCGTTCGGAACCGAGAAGCTTCGTGAGTATCTCATGGTTGATGAAAGGATATGGTCATGGGAAAACATCTTTGAGCCGCTTACATTCTTTACAGGTGAGCAGCACAAGCTGAAATTCCTGCCGCCCAGAACAGATTTCTTCACACGTCATGAGAGCCAGTTCGCACAGAGCGAGGAAGAATAAAAGAATCAAAATAAAGCAGCACCGCTGTAATATGTGTGCATCTCTTAGCAAAAACAGGCTGCCGTACCGTAGGCCAAAGGTTTACGGACGGCAGCCTGCTGATCTGCATAGGGACATACATACAGCGGTGCTTTATTATTCTCTGTATTCAGCTATGTACGGGATATTGCGGAAGTATTCGCCGTAGTCAAGTCCGTAGCCTATTACAAACAGGTCAGGTATGGTGAACAGTGACATATCAGCTTCAATTTCGGCGATACGACGGCTTGGCTTGTTGAGGAGTGTTATGACATGAAGGGAGATCGGCTCTCTCGCTCTCAGCAGCTTTACCACATCGGCAAGCGTTCTTCCCGTGTCGATAATATCCTCAACCAATATTACATGGCAGTCGGTAATATCACGGCCGAGATCCATTGTGATATGTACTTCTCCCGATGACTGTGTGCTTTCGTAGTAGCTCTTTGCCGACATAAAAGCGATCTCACATGGTACTGTTACCGTTCTTGCAAGATCGGCAAGAAAAACGAACGAGCCCTTGAGTATGCTCACGAGCAGTATCGGTCTGCCGTCAAAAATGCTGTCGATAAATCTGCCTGCTTCGGAGATGCGGGAACGTATCTCGTCCTCTGAAATAATAATACGGCTGATCCTGCTTTCATATTCTTCTTTGGTGATGTATTTCATATTATACTTCTCCTTCTGATTTTCCGGTGAGCATTTCGTAAGTCACTCCATATTTCTTGGCTATGTCGCAGGCGTAGGACATTCCCTCGGGAGAGGCGACCTCGACCTTGAATGAACGTTGGCCCTTATTGCTTCGCATGATGAGTGATGCAGTCCTTGCACCTTTGTTGTTAAGGTTGAGTTCATTGGTATCGGAGGCGAGCTTGTGCATATGAGTGTTATATATGGTACGCACCTGTTTCTCCATGAGAGCGCGGACTGAATCGCGTGCGATATAGTATCCCTCCTCAAAGGAGGTGGTCGAGAACGTTTCGTTCATAAGAACAAGGCTGTCCTTAGTTGACTCGCTGAATAGTTTCTTGAAGCGTATACATTCTTCTCCGAGTCTGCCGAGATCCATCGTCTTGTCTTCATCGGCAGGGAAGTGCGTGAATATGCAGTCTGTCGGACGGTAGGAGAATGATTCGGCAGGAACATGGATGCCGCCCTGAGCGAGCACAAAGAGCTGTCCGACAGCCTGAGTCACGGTAGTCTTTCCGCCTCTGTTAGCACCTGTAAGGATGTAGATGGTGTGTTCGCTGTCAAAACATAGGTTGTTTGTGACGATCTCTGATTGGTTTTCAATGACAGAAGCAAGCTTCAGGTTATAGAAGCCTCTTGCAGTCATATCAGTACCACCGTCTTCTGAGACCTGAGCCTCGCAGAAGACGGCTCCTTTTTGGGCCAGTTTCTCGATGTATTCGGCAAATCGTATATAGTACACGAACTCGGGAATGAGTTGAGATACATTCACTATCGCAACATTCGCGTATTTGGTGAGCGTATCACGGAGCTTTTTCACAAGCGAGCTGAGCATCTTGTTGATGACGGATTCAAGGTAGAATGTAGAATTGGCAGTTCCGTCACCGTCAGTAGTTTTCACAAGAGTAGCGCGGATATTTCCGTCAACGAACGGTGTATTGCGTACTGCGGTAAAGCCTGCCAACTTTTCTACAAAAGCTCCGACATTTGCTGTCTGCTGCCTGTCGATCTGATGATAGTGCATATCGCCGTTCCAGTCAGTGGTGTCCTGAATCTTGTCCTTTGATGATACGGCATCTGCGAAATTGCTGACAATCCCCGATTTTTTGAAGGGCTTGCTGTTGATGGAGACAAGTCCCATGCTGACAGCTTCAAAGCGGTCGTTGACGTTGATACCGAGAGTTATGCTTTGTACCTCTGAAGCTTTTACCTTGAGGGCACTGATGTCCTGTTTCATTTCGGCGAAATCAGCTTCATTGTAAAGCTCATTGATATATTCGCGGAGTTCGGTAAGCCCCTGAGACTTTATCCGTGTATCTGACAGGCACTCACGCATAGCTTCAATGCAGTTTATGTAGTCTTTCAGCTCGTCAAGTCTGTGATACAGATGCCATATCCCAAGCTCCTCATCGTAATTCTTGTGCATCGTACCGAAGCTGCGTATGAATTCCATTTTCTCAAAAAGCTCCGTCATTTTTGTACGAAGTTCAGGAAGAGCGAGAATATCGGAGAATACTTTCTGTCTGAATGAGGATACGCGGGGGTCGGCAGTCATTCTTGATATGGTATTCATTATCATATTCTGTTCGGCGTTGTCATTGGTCAGTGCCTTGCATATCACATCAAGACCGAGGTCGTGGCAGGCAGTCTGGGATAGCTGTCTGTATTCTGTTTCACTTCTGAACGGGTAAAGAATACTGAATCCGTCTTTCATAAAAAACTCCTAATCTCGCCATTTTTTTCTGTAAGCGAAGCATGTTAGATTCTCGGTTTTCTTGAATTGCCTTGCAAAGTAGCTCTGATCGTTAAATCCGCAGAGATGTGAGATCTCCTCGACAGACTTGTCAGAAAACCTGAGAAGATGCTTTCCGTAGTTGATACGGCAGCTTATAATGTGCTGGAAAATTGTCTTTCCGTATATTTTTTTATACTCACGGGTGAGGTAGAATTTGCTTATGTAGAACTCGGAGGACAGCTTTTCAAGCGACAGGTCCTCGCTGAAATGATCCTCAATGAAGCTGTTGACAGCGGCAAGCTTATGTTTCAGTGCAGTATCATACTGGCTTGCGGAGCTGTTGGCTGTCAGCGAAAGAGTCATAAGCTCAACGATGAGACGTGAGGTCAGTACCTCGGCTTCAGGCTTTTTGGATTCGTTGACATCGATTATCTCGGTTATGGCAGAGATGAATTTGTCGAATATGGCGGGGCGGAATACGACCTCCGACTGCCTGATGAAGAAGTCATGGTACTGACGTGAGGTCGCGCCGTTGAAATGCACCCATAGAAGCTCCCACGGGTCATCTACGGAGCTTTTGTAAAAGTGCGGCAGACAACAGTCGATGAAAAAGCAGTCACCCTTTTTCAGCGGATATACGCGTCCGTCATATTCCAGCTCTCCCGAGCCGGAAGCAACAGCAACTATGAGCAGTGAGTCAAGGTCACGGCGGTGAGTTGCGGGAGCATCCTCAGGCTTTATCACTCCTGTTTCCTGCATATAGAAGAATGTGCTTTTGGCGGCTGGACTCGGAGTATTGATAATGCGCCGCGAGTACTTGCTGCGGAAGTTCATTGATTCGGTGTGCTCCATAACTATCATCCTTTCGCAGATAATATTTCAGCTTATGAATTCATTATACAATATTTTGTATCAGATTGCAATATGATTATAAAAAAGCGCTCAGAATATGAGCAGTATCAGAAATGCGAGAATAAGAGCAGCGGCAATATAAGTCGAGAATCTAAGAAATCTGATTTTTTTGCTTCTGCGCCTGTAACTGACTGTATCTCCTCCGAAGCATCTGTCGATCTCACGTCGAGTTACCTCGGCAGGAAGCTTTTTTACCCCTGCACGAAGATAGAATACAGCCCTTTCGAAATAGATGCTGTCCGGATTGTTTACTTCAATTATCTGCTTGTTAACACCTTTTATCATAATACCTCCACATAGCTTGATATGTAGAGTATGGGCAGATGCGCTGAGATTAATCCTTCAGATTGCGAATGTAGTGAAAAAGGTACTGCTGGGCTATTCCAGCGTTATCGCGGATGTAATCCGGAAAGCCGTCAGGATAGTATTCTGCGAGCACACGCTTTATCCAGACATCTATCGGGAAAGCCTCAACGCGGTGCATACCGTACAGCAGTACACATTCAGCGACTTTCGGACCTACACCCTTTATTGCTTTGAGAGATGCACGGGCTTTTTCTATGGGGGCTTCAGCTATTGCAGTAAGGTCAGTCGAGCCTGAATGTACGCGGTATGCTCCGTCGCAGAGATATTTTGCGCGGAAGCCGCTCCGAAGGTATCCGAGAGAGTCGGGAGTTTCCTGTGCGAGCTGTTCTGCTGTCGGAAAATTATCGCCGTAATTGCAGCAAAGGCGGTCGATAATGCCTTTGATACGCGGAATATTGTTGTTCTGGGAAATAATGAAGGAGATGAGACATTCCCAGCTGTCCTGACGGAGAAGCCGTATGCCACCGGCGAAGCTGCACGCCTTTGAAAGCGTCTCATCCTCAGAAAAGCACCGCTTGAGTTCGGAGTAGTCGGTATCGAAATCAAAGTAGCCGTACCATTTAGAGAGAAAGTCGGCTTCTGTTGTGTTATGAAAGATAAATTCGCCCTTTCTGACCTGTGATACTGTCAGTCTGTCATTTACAAAACTGCCTGTATAGGTGCAGAAGTGGTCACTTTCTGTTTTGCGCCAGCGGAAAGCTTGTCCGCAGTCAAGTGTATCATCAAGGTCGAGGTCAGGCTCGTGGACAATAATATCGCAGCCCTTTATTGTGTAATCCATAGAAAATTCCCTCCGTATCATTAATTTACATTCAAGGCACTTGATTTTTCAATTAAATTATACTAAAATATAAGAAGAAATACAAGAGCAGGAGGAGTATTTTTGACTTTTTCTGCACCGTATTTTCTGAATATGATAGAAAGGACATCTGCAATATGAACGAAATGGATTTCTATCTTGAGAGTATTCAGCAGCTTCCTGCCATAGTTGAGCGCGGACCTGCTGAAAAGGAAAACATTACTCGTACCTTCAACGAGTTTGTTGACCTTGCTCATCTGTATGAGAGTGCGATAGAGGTCGTGAAAACCTACCTCGGCATACTCGACAGCGAGTTCAGCATAAAGTATCAGCGAAATCCGATACATGACATCAAAAGCCGTCTCAAATCGGCTGAATCCATAATCAATAAGCTTGCCAAAAAGAATGTACCGCTTACACCTGATAATGCGAGGAAGAATCTGCTCGATATTGCAGGAATAAGGGTAACGTGCTACTATATCAGCGATATATATGTTATCGCAGAGATGCTCTCGCACCGTGACGACTTCGTTGTCATCAAGCAGAAGGATTACATAAAGGAACCTAAGCCGAGCGGATACAGGAGCTATCACATGATAATCAATGTGCCTGTGTATCTTGCCGCGCAGAAAAGGTATGCTCCCGTAGAGATACAGATACGCACCATCGCAATGGACTTCTGGGCGAGTCTTGAGCATCAGCTCAGATACAAGACACGCTCGGATATTACTCCCGAGATTTCGCAGGAGCTCAGAGAATGTGCCGAGCGCATTGCTGAAACTGATATTCGTATGCAGAAGATATATATGGAAATAAACGGGATAGATTAAGGAGGAAACTATGGCATTCTGTAAATACTGCGGAAGAAAGCTTGAGGAGGGGGAGAGCTGTTCCTGCGAGGAAGCCGTAAAGGCAGCAGCTGTAACAACAGGTGAAACTCCTGATGCCAAAGCAGGTACAAGGTCTGCTTCCGAAGCCGAGAAAAAGGAAACTCCTGCTTCTGAGGTGATAGCTCCGCCTGTACCTGTACAGACCATGAACAATAAGATACTCAGGCGCGGACTCATCCTCATGGGCGTGATGGCTTTGTGCCTTGTGCTTTTCGTAACAGTTTTGGGAAATATCGTTGCAAGCAGTTACAAGCTGCCTGTAAGGAATGTTGAAAGAGGCTTGAACAAAGACAGGGCAGAGCTTATTATAAACTCATTCTATCCGCGTGACTACATCGGGGAGCTCCGCGATGATGCCGAGGATATGGGGGATGAGTGGAGCGATGTTACAGATGATATGGATTCGCTTATCTCTGAGGTCAAGGAGGTATGCGAGGACAACTACTTTGGTGATGACATCAGAGTGTCCGCGAAGATAGTCAAGAAGAAGTCTGCGACTGCAAGAGACCTGCGAATGCTGAAAAAGGAATTTGAGAAGTATGATGCTGTTGCAAAGAAGGCGTACAGGCTCAAGATATGTCTTACCGTAAAGGGCGGCGACCAGAAAAAGCAGATACACTTCTATATCTATTCTGTGAAGATCAAGGGCGGAAAATGGCTCCTGTATGCTGACGACAAGACAAAGGGAGCTTTTCTGACCAAGACCGAGGACGTCTACAAGGAGATAGAAAACGAGCTTGACTCGATACTGTCAGACTATTCGGATCAGCTCGGAGCGGTTATCCCGAAGGAATGAGCAACGCCTTTCGACATCAGCTTCAATAATATACCAAAAAGAACACAGAACGACCTCTTCACATAACGCCTCCTGTATGATATAATTGTCCTTACCGAGAACAGTTGAACAGGAGGCGTTATTATGTTCGGGATAATCAGAAAGAAAAAACAGGATGTCCGCGACAGAACAGTCTATATGGAGGTGTGCGCAGATAACAAGGTCTCATACAGGGTAATAGCAGGGAGAGTCTTTGCAGGAAGCGGAGATGTAATTACATACGGTATCGAAGCACAGGATATGTCAACGGGCAGATATGAAGCGATACCCGATTTTTCACACGATATCGAGGATGCGGTAGATTTTGCGGAGATGCTCATCTCCTCGCGCACACGTCCCGAGGGGATCTACTCACGGGCACTGAGCTACCTTTGCGTGTCAATATAAATTGCTGTTATATGTAACCGAGTGCCTGCCGAATAATAATTAAATCATTTGGGTATTTACAAATTTTCCTTTTTGTGGTAAAATAATTTATACTGAGGCTTCAGGGCATCAGACAGAGAAATAACAGAAAGGAGTTCGTATCATGGCAGAGCTGAAATACGAGATAACAGAAGAGATAGGAGTTCTCTCCGAAAACGCAAAGGGATGGAAAAAGGAGCTTAATATGGTAAGCTGGAACGAGCACGATCCCAAGTACGATATACGCGAGTGGGCACCTGACCATTCAAGAATGGGCAAGGGAGTTACTCTCACCGCAGATGAGCTTGCATCGCTCAAGGAGCTTCTTCAGGGTATTGACCTCGATTCATTTGAATGAGTATAATGCGGAGCTGTCGCCGTTTGGCGGCGGTTCCGCTTTTTTGCGGTATGAAGTGCTTTAGCGTTTTTTTACTTTCGCTGTTGCAAAATGAACGGAAATGTAGTATAATATTTCAGGAGAATTCATACGTCGGAGGAAAAGTATGTGCGGCATAGTCGGCTTTACAAATAATATAGACGATGCAGAGAGCGTTATCGGCAGAATGATGGACAGGATACGTCACAGGGGACCTGATGCCGAAGGAAAGTATGTGGACGGGGATATTGCCCTCGGTCACAGACGACTCAGCATAATTGATGTAAGTTCATCGGGTGACCAGCCTATATTCAACGAGGACGGCTCAAAAGTCATCATTTTCAACGGCGAGATATATAACTACCGTGAGATACGCGAAAAGCTTGCCGCATCAGGTCACGTTTTCAAAACGAATACCGATACAGAGGTACTCATACACGGCTATGAGGAGTACGGTACCGAGCTCCTTAATAAACTTCGCGGTATGTTCTCGTTTGTGATATGGGATAAGAACAGCCGTGAGCTTTTCGGAGCGCGTGATTTCTTCGGTATCAAGCCGATGTACTATGCCATTATGGGCAAAACGCTCATGTTCGGCTCGGAGATAAAGAGCTTCCTTGCTCATCCTGAGTTTAGAAAAGAGCTGAATACAGCAGCACTTGAGAACTACCTGACTTTTCAGTATTCACCCGGAAAGGAGACATTTTTCAAGAATGTATACAAGCTTCCTCCTGCGCATTATTTCATATATAAAGACGGGAAGATGAAAATAAAGCGTTATTGGGACATAAGCTTCCGTCCTGATGATGAGCCTTCGCTTGATGAGTGGACGGACCGCATATCCGAAACGTTCCGCGGCTCTGTCAAGGCTCATAAGATAGCAGATGTTGAAGTCGGCTCTTTTTTGTCGAGCGGCGTTGATTCAAGCTATGTTGCCGCCGTTGCAGACGTTGACAAGACGTTCACGGTAGGTTTCGGAAATGACGAGAAATACAATGAGATCGGCTGGGCTAAGAACTTCTCAAAGGCTGTGCATATCGAGAATACGAGCAAGGTGATTTCTCCCGAGGAATACTGGGGAAGCCTTGAAAAGATACAGTATCACATGGATGAGCCGCTTGCGGATCCGTCTGCTGTGGCACTCTATTTTGTGTGCAATATCGCGTCCGAGCAGCTCAAAGTCGTGCTTTCGGGAGAGGGAGCTGACGAGATATTCGGCGGCTATAATGTTTACAGCGATCCTGACGGCACTTTCTATGACAAGCTTCCGCGGGTTATACGGCGGGCTGTCGGAAATGTGGCAGAAAGACTTCCTGCCAAGAGGGGAGTCAATTTCTTCGTACGCAAGGGCAGGGACGTGGAGGAACGCTTTATAGGAAACGCCTATATTTTTACGCCGAAGGAGCGAAAGGCTCTGCTGAAGATTCAGACAGGTGCTCCGTCTCCCATGGATATAACAATGCCGTTTTTTAAACGTGTTTCAGATATGGACGACGTGACGAAGATGCAGTATCTCGATCTTCATTTGTGGATGGCAGGGGACATTCTTCTCAAAGCGGATAAGATGAGCATGGCAAATTCTCTTGAGCTGCGTGTGCCTTTCCTTGACAGAGAGGTCATGTCACTTGCTGAGCAGATACCGACCAGATATCGTGTTACGCATGATACAGGAACAGACGAGACGAAATATATCACCAAATACGCAATGCGGCTTGCCGCAAAGAAGGATACTCCGAGCGAAACTGCAAAGACAGCAGCAAAGAAGAAGCTCGGCTTCCCTGTACCGATAAGAGTATGGCTCAAAGAGGAAAAATACTACGATATTGTCAGAAATGCCTTTGAAAGCGAAAGCTCAAAGCAATTTTTCAATACCGGTCTGCTCATACAGCTCCTTGACGATCATCGTAGCGGCAAAGCCGATAACAGCCGCAGGATATGGACTGTGTTCACTTTCCTTGTATGGTACAGGATATATTTTGAAAATGACGGAGTATACAGCTCCGCTGAAAGGACATCGTGAATGGCAAGCTTAGTAACATATAAATACATCAAACAGAATCCTGATATAATGGAGTACATACAGCGTGCTGACAAGACACTTGAGGCAATGGGATATACGGAGCACAGCTTTGCCCACGTTGAGCGCGTTGCTGCTACTTCTTCAATGATACTTGAGACACTCGGCTATGATGAGCGCACCATTGAGCTTGCGCGAATCGCCTCGATGATGCACGACATCGGCAACGTGATAAACCGCATCGACCACGCTCAGAGCGGAGCGGTTATGGCGTTCCGCCTGCTTGACAATATCAGTATGCCTGCATCGGAGATCTGCTCGGTCATTGCGGCAATAGGCAATCACGATGAGGGCACGGGTATGCCTCTCGATCCGATCTCCGCTGCTATGATAATCGGAGACAAGACCGATGTACGCAGGGGCAGGGTACGCAATAATGATCTGCTTACGTTTGACATTCATGATCGCGTAAATTATGCAGTCGAGATGTCACAGGTACATTTCAATGACGACAACACTTCAATAATCCTTGAATTACAGATAGATACGGAGATATCCTCCGTAATGGAGTACTTTGAGATATTTATGAACCGTATGTTGCTTTGCCGCAGGGCTTCTGAGTTCCTCGGAGTAAACTTTGAAATGATAATCAACGGAAGTAAAATACTTTAAGTCAAAACTATGGAGGTAAAAATATGCAGTCAGAATATCAGCATCTCATTGACCTCAATGAATATCCCGTGTCATGGTGGAAAAAGCTCGTCGAACTCGGCGAAGACATCAGGAACGATCCGTCAGCGTATTCACACAAATGCGACGGAAAGGTCATGGCGACATTATTCTATGAGCCGTCAACACGTACACAGATGTCGTTCCAGACGGCAATGCTTCGTCTCGGAGGCAGAATAATCGGATTTGACAATCCTGCAAATTCATCGGTTGCCAAGGGAGAAACGATCAAGGACACAACCAAAATAGTCAGCAACTATGCCGATATTCTTGTAATACGTCACCCGATAGCAGGTGCAGCAAAGGCAGCCTCACTGACAGCAGACTGTCCCGTCATAAATGCAGGCGACGGCGGACATCTCCATCCCACACAGACTCTTACAGACCTGCTTACTCTCAAAATCGAGAAGAAGCGTCTTTCAGGTCTTACGATAGGAATGTGCGGCGACCTAATAAACGGAAGAACTGTTCATTCTCTCTGCAAGGCATTGAGTATGCTTGAGAATAATAAGTTCATATTCATATCTACTCCCAAGCTGAAGATGCCTGTATATATCAAGGACATCATAAAGGCAAACGGCAGCACCTATGAGGAAGTCCACACGCTTGAGGAGGTTATCGGAAAGCTTGATGTGCTCTATATGACTCGTATCCAGCAGGAACGCTTTGACAGCGTGGAGGAGTACCTTGCGCAGAAGAATACTTACGTTCTTGACAGGAAGAAGATGCAACTTGCAAGACAGGATATGATTGTAATGCATCCGCTTCCGCGTGTTGACGAGATCACTGTTGAGGTCGATGATGATCCCCGTGCAATGTATTTCAAGCAGGCGAAGTACGGCGTATTTGCCCGTATGGCACTGATCCTCATGATGCTTGGCGGGAAGAGAGGCTCCGAAACGCTCAGAGGAAAGGTTTACGGCGGTGTCAGATGTGAAAATCCGAGGTGCATTACGAATCACGAAGAGTATCTGCCTAAGAGCTTCCGTTCATGCGGAGACGAGACACTTCTTGAATGTGAGTACTGTGACGAGCGCAAGCTCATATAAAATGAAAAAACGGTCACCGTATGTACGGTGACCGTTGGTTTTTATAAAACAGCATAGAGATTTGTTTCCCATGCGGGGATGTAAAGCTGATGACGTATATACAGCTTATAATTCGGATTGATCGTTTTCAGCAGTAGAGGAAGCTCAAATATGTCTTCGTTTCTGTGATACAGCGAAACCATCATCTTGGGTGAATGTTTTGCTATATTCTGAGAAGCTCCCCATATTGCCTCACGCTCGAAGCCCTCAACGTCCATTTTAATAATAGTGGCAGCTCGTCTGCCGAGGATACTGTCAACGGAACGAGCCTCAACAGTTGTTTCCGCTGACGCGGAGATAGCTGATTGCCTGCCTGCCTTTGAAGCAAAAGGAAGCTCGGTATCAGTACACCATACAGCTGCATTGAAAGTATAAACATGAGGCATACCGTCCACGAACTTGGTAAGCTTCTTGTAGTTCTTTCTGTCAGGCTCAAGAGCGTAGATCGCAGCGTATCTTCCATGAGTGAATTCGAGCATTTCACGTATTGTATCGCCGTTGTATGCACCGAGGTCAATATATGTTTCATAGAGATGCGGCTTGATAATATCGCGGTATATTTCCGCTTTGGGAGTTGTAACGCATGTGAGGTAGTCAATATTGCCGCTTATCTTGAAGTTGATGATATTTGAATAAACCTTGCGGGAGTAATCGTCTGCGAGGCTGTCATAGACCTTCTGTATCTTGTCAGCATTCTCAACGCAGTACTCATAGGTAAAGAGTCCGCCGCCCGCAACAGGTACATCAGGCACAAGCAGGGTATGCTTGGCAGCGATCTCGTGTATCTTGTCCACGATTTCCTGGTATCCCGCTGCAAAAGCGAGTACAACAACGAAATCATCGACCATTTCCTCTATTTCAGCGAGCTTGTGAACGCGGTAGCCTTCAAAGGAGTGACCGCGAACGAAGTCGTCACTGGCAAAGATGCCTGAGAGAACGATCCCTTTTTGTCTGAAAACGGACATGATCTTCAAAGCTCCATCGCCCATTCCGTAAATGAAAATAGGACGTGTTTCGGCTTTGAGCTTATCCCATGTTGAAACTTTTTCTGTTATAAAAGGTAACATTTCAATACTCCGAAAGATTAGTTATCGTAGTGGTCATAATGGTCCTGCAAATCATCATGGTCACTGTAGTCACCATGCATTATGCCGACCATATCTCTGCCGCGTATGCCATATCTGTCGCGCATACGGTTGAGGTACTTGTCTATGAGGTTTGACACTTGTCTTACGTTCTTGACACAGTGAACGATCTTTGTGGGAGTATCAGCGTCCTTTGAGTGGATGGTGATAGTACCGCAGCCGAACAATCTCTGGAAGAAAGGTCTGCTCACACTTTTGTCAATGATCCTGTAAAGGTCTATCTC
>JAKSQV010000015.1 GCA_024403935.1 Ruminococcus sp.
CCAGATTCAGCGTAAAATAGCCAATCTGAGTATATTTCCGAATTACTTCTTTTCGCTTATTGCAGCCTGAGCAGCAGCCAGACGAGCGATCGGAACACGGAAAGGTGAGCAAGAAACATAGTCAAGACCGATCTTGTGGCAGAACTCAACAGATGTAGGATCGCCGCCGTGCTCACCACAGATACCGCAGTGGAGAGTGGGCTTAACGGGCTTACCGAGCTTGATAGCCATTTCCATGAGCTTGCCAACGCCAGTCTGATCGAGCTTAGCGAAGGGATCGCTCTCAAAGATCTTCTTGTCGTAGTAAGCACCGAGGAACTTACCAGCATCGTCACGTGAGAATCCGTATGTCATCTGAGTAAGATCGTTTGTACCGAAGCAGAAGAAGTCAGCATTTGCAGCGATCTCATCAGCTGTAAGAGCAGCTCTCGGGATCTCGATCATTGTACCAACCTCATACTCAAGGTTTGCACCAGCCTCAGCGATAACAGCATCAGCAGTCTCAACAACGACCTTCTTAACGAACTTAAGCTCCTTAACGTCGCCAACGAGCGGGATCATGATCTCAGGCTTAACGTTCCAGTCGGGGTGATTCTTCTTAACATTGATAGCAGCCTTGATAACAGCCTTTGTCTGCATAGCAGCGATCTCAGGATATGTTACAGCAAGACGGCATCCACGGTGACCCATCATGGGGTTGAACTCGTGGAGAGAAGCGATGATATTCTTGATATCCTCAACGGACTTGCCCTGTGAATCAGCGAGAAGCTTGATGTCAGCCTCTTCTGTAGGAACGAATTCGTGGAGAGGAGGATCGAGGAAACGAATAGTAACCGGGTTACCTTCAAGAGCCTCATAGAGAGCCTCGAAGTCGCTCTGCTGCATGGGTTCGATCTTAGCGAGGGCAGCCTCTCTGCCTTCAACTGTATCTGAGCAGATCATCTCACGGAAAGCAGCGATTCTGTCAGCCTCGAAGAACATGTGCTCTGTACGGCAGAGACCGATGCCTTCTGCGCCGAGCTCACGAGCCTTCTTAGCGTCAGCAGGTGTATCAGCATTTGTTCTTACCTTGAGAGTTCTGTATTTGTCAGCCCAAGCCATGATTCTGCCGAACTCACCAGCGATCTGAGCGTCAACAGTAGGAATGATGCCCTCATAGATGTTACCTGTTGTACCATCGATAGAGATAGCGTCACCTTCATTGAAGATCTTGCCGCCGAGCTCGAACTTCTTGTTAACCTCATCCATCTTGATGTCGCCGCATCCGGAAACGCAGCACTCACCCATACCACGAGCAACAACAGCAGCGTGAGATGTCATACCGCCGCGAACTGTCAGGATACCCTGAGCAGCCTTCATACCTGTGATGTCCTCAGGAGATGTCTCGAGACGAACGAGAACGACCTTCTCGCCCTTTGCAGCCCACTCAACAGCGTCATCAGCTGTGAATACGACCTTACCGCAAGCAGCTCCGGGTGAAGCACCGAGACCCTTGCCAAGAGGTGTAGCAGCCTTGAGAGCCTTAGCATCGAACTGGGGGTGGAGAAGTGTATCGAGGTTTCTGGGGTCGATCATTGCAACAGCTTCCTGCTCTGTCTTCATACCCTCATCAACGAGATCGCAAGCGATCTTGAGAGCAGCCTGAGCAGTTCTCTTACCGTTACGGCACTGGAGCATATAGAGCTTACCGTTTTCAACAGTAAATTCCATATCCTGCATATCGTGGTAACGATCTTCGAGGATCTGGCAAACCTTTACGAATTCCTTGAAAGCTTCTGGGAACTTCTGTTCCATTTCAGCGATAGGCATTGGTGTACGAACACCGGCAACAACGTCTTCGCCCTGTGCGTTTGTAAGGAATTCACCCATGAGCTTCTTTTCACCTGTTGCAGGGTCACGAGTAAATGCAACACCTGTACCGCAGTCATCACCCATGTTACCGAAAGCCATTGACTGTACGTTTACAGCAGTACCCCATGAGAACGGAATATCGTTATCACGACGGTAAACGTTAGCTCTTGGGTTATCCCATGAACGGAATACAGCCTTGATAGCACCGATGAGCTGTTCCTTAGGATCATCAGGGAAGTCATTGCCGATCTTGTTCTTATATTCAGCCTTGAACTGTGAAGCGAGTTCCTTGAGGTCATCAGCAGTAAGTTCAACGTCCTGCTTAACTCCTCTTGCTTCCTTCATCTGGTCGATAAGAGCCTCGAAGTACTTCTTACCAACTTCCATAACAACGTCGGAATACATCTGGATGAATCTTCTGTAGCAGTCCCAAGCCCATCTGGGGTTGTTGGACTTTTCTGCGATAGTATCTACAACTGTCTCGTTAAGACCGAGGTTGAGGATAGTATCCATCATACCGGGCATGGAAGCACGAGCACCTGAACGAACGGAAACGAGGAGCGGATTCTCCTTATCGCCGAACTTCTTGCCTGTGATGCCTTCCATCTTAACGATGTACTCGTTGATCTCTGCCATGATCTCGTCAGAGATACCACCGTCCTCATAGTACTGTGTGCAGGCCTCTGTTGTGATAGTGAAGCCCTGGGGAACGGGAAGACCGATGTTTGTCATCTCAGCGAGGTTAGCGCCCTTACCGCCGAGAAGCTCTCTCATGTTGGCATTACCTTCTGAGAAAAGGTAACAATACTTATTTGCCATGGGAATATACCTCCAGTTTTAAACTTTACCGGATAAGGACAGACCAAAACCCACCCTTTCCGACTTAGATATATTATACCATAAAATGTAAGAAAAAGCCATATAGAATAACTCAAAAAATCCGGGGCGATTTTGCTACAATTTGCACAAAATATTTACAGACAACTGATCTGAAATCCCGTCACGAGAACTTGCTATTTCATAAACCGTATGATATAATAATAGAATAACATATTATACTGAATACAAAGGAGATATGCAGAAATGACCGATATAGTTCTTATTATACTGTGTACAATAATAATAGTACTGCTGATCGTTGTACTGATAAAGCTGATGTCAAGAACAGGAGACGAACGCGGCGAGGCTCTTGAAAAATCCCTGCGTGACGGGCTTTCCGAATCCCGACACGAAATGTCAGCCGAGCTCAACGGAGGTATGCAGACATTCAGCCGTCTGCTCACCGACAACCAGAATCAGGCATCCGAGGCGCAGCTCCGCCAGCTCACAAATCTCGAAAACCGTTTCAAAACCCTTGAGTCCGCCAACAACGAAAAGCTTGAGAGTCTGCGCCTTACAATGATGCGTCAGCTCAGCTCGATACAGGACGAGAATCAGAAGAAGCTCGATGTGATACAGAACACTGTCAACGAAAAGCTCGAGACACAGCTCCGCAATTCATTCAAGCTTGTGAGTGAGCGGCTTGAAAAGGTATACGAGAGCCTCGGCGAGATGCAGAGCATCGCATCGGGAGTAGGCGACCTGAAAAAGGTGCTCTCGAATGTCAAGACACGCGGAATACTCGGAGAGATCCAGCTCGGCAGTATCCTTGAGGAGATACTTGCTCCCGAGCTCTACGATACCGAGGTTGCAACTATTCCCGACAGCCGCGAGCGCGTAGAATTTGCTGTCAAGCTCCCCGGAGCGGCAGACGGCTCGAATATCTATCTTCCGATAGATTCAAAGTTCCCCGGCGATACATACGCGGCACTGCAGGAGGCGTACGAATCCGGTGAAAAAGAGCGCATAGAATCTGCCAAGAAGGAGCTTATCTCCGTGATAAAGAAGTGCGCCGGCGATATACGCTCAAAGTATGTAGCTCCGCCATACACCACCAATTTCGGCATCATGTTCCTGCCGTTCGAAGGCTTGTACGCCGAAGCTGTAAAGCTCGGACTCATTGAGACACTTCAGCGCGAATACAGCATCAGCATAACAGGTCCGTCAACAATGGCAGCAATGCTCAATTCGCTCCAGATGGGCTTCCGCACACTCGCTATACAAAAGCGCAGCAATGAAGTCTGGGAAATCCTCGGCTCAGTCAAAAAGGAATTCGGCAACTTCTCAGAAGCTCTTGAAAAAACACAGAAGCACATCAGACAGGTCGATGACGATCTCGAAAAGCTCATCGGAACACGTACACGTCAGATAAACCGCAGTCTCAGCAAGGTCGAGCTCCCGCTCGGCGGAGATGATACTCCGGGACTTCTTGGTGACTGAAAACATAACAGGGAGCAGCCCTTCTGATACGGGCTGCTCCCTTTTTTCAGCTTCGCACAGAAGCCTCATCATATTTTTATGTCATGGTCACAACAAAGCATACACTCTTACCCTCGGCGTTATCAACGAAAAGCTTGAATTTATGCCTGTCAATAATGGATTTCGCAATGGCAAGACCGAGTCCGTAACCGCCTGTGGCTCTGTTTCGTGAAGCATCACTTCGGAAGAAACGTTCAAATATCTTTTCCTTCTCAGACTCCTTGAGACCGCTTCCCGTATTGTACACAGAGAAACGTACTCTGCTGCCTTCACTGGTGAGCGACACACGCACAGTCCCCTTCTCCTTTGAGTATTTCAGCGCATTATCAATGAATATCGCCGCCATCTGCTTGATGTGCTGCTCGCTGCCCGTGATCCTTATGCCCTCCTCAATATCGAGGATATAGCTCTTGCCTGCCTCAAATGCCCGACACTCGAACGGGAGCGCAGTATTCGCAACAGCCTTGCTCAGATCAAATTCAGATGATATGAAGTTTGAATTGTTTTCCAGCCTCGTCAGATTGAGCAGATCATTCACAAGCACATTCATACGTTCTGCCTGATCCTGAATGTAGGTCAGCCACTTGTTCTCCCCTATCTCCCCGGCAAGAACATCAGCGTTCGCGGATATGACTGTCAGCGGCGTTTTCAGCTCATGGCTCGCATCTGAGACGAACTGCTTCTGCTTATCGAACGCCACCTTTATCGGACGCACGATCAAGCCGCTCAGGAAGTATGCGGCAGCGGAAAGGATAACGATGCTGATAAGTCCTACAATAATGGTAGTGCGTTTCAGCTTCTTCATCATGTTGATCTCGGCACTCTTGTCGGTGAATACCATAAGTGTGCCGTTATCCTTTTTCTCAGCGCAGAACTGGTAGCAGTTCGCCATTCCGAAGTCAGCTTTCCTGTCAAGTATCTCATTGACATACTGCTGGGCAACAGCTTCTGTCATCTCGTCATTGTTCTGTATTCCAAGAAGTCTGCCGTTTTCGTCAGCCATGATGACGAAGAAGTCTATGAATCCGAGTGTACGGGGAATGCTGCCCTCGTCATATTTCTCTTTCTTAGGAGCAGGTTCATGCGGTGTCGTATCACGTTCCTGATAAGCTGAAGCCGCCGTGGTCCGTGTTGAGCTGGCGTCATTCAGTACAGTATAGCCGTCAAGTACAGGAGCAAGCTCTTTATTCGCCATGCAGCTGAATATCCATTCCTGCTCGCAGCATTTCGCAGATGTGGTACAGATAGCTTCGTTGGTCTCGTGCTCGTGTTCATGCTCAGGTCGGTATTCAGGACAATAATCATCGTTGATATGTCTGCCGTTCCACCACGAAGGAGGCATCCACGGATCGTATGGCATCCACGGCCCCCACGGTCCCCACTGGTCCCATCCGGGCTGACACTCATTCTGATCCGGATGAGCTGCAGTTGTCGGAGTCTCAGTATGATGGGGATGTGCCTCGGTCGTCTGAGTGATTCTGTATGCAGTGGCAATGGTAGTCTCTGCAGTTGTCGGAGCATCGGATTCAACCACACATTCAGTCGTCGGAACGTCCTGCACGACAGGCGGAGCCGTTGTCTGAACAGGCTGAACGGCAGTTGACTCGGTCTGAAGCTCTGTTGTTGTCACTTCGGCAGTCGTGGTCTCAACGGCAGTCGAAGCAGACTGCGTCGTCGGAACGGCAGATGTTTCGGACTGAGGCTTCGGCGGCGGTTCTTCGCGCGGAAAATCGTCAAATTTCTGCCAGTTGACATCATCAGGACGCTCGATGAAAAATCTTCCCGAGCCGCCGTCATATCCAACGCCTGCCGCAACCTGTTCGAGAACGGTCTGGGTCTGGTGCTCCATGACCGTTTCCATAATTATGTTTATGGAGCCGAGAACGGCTATAAATATGGCAAGCAGTATCGAAGTAATGATACCGAAAAATTTCAGCTGTACCTTTCTGAACAAAGGTATGCACCTCCATAATGATACGTGAATAAACTATTTCTCTATACTGTCAATGGAATAGC
This sequence comes from Ruminococcus sp., assembly GCA_024403935.1. Lineage (GTDB taxonomy): Bacteria > Bacillota > Clostridia > Oscillospirales > Ruminococcaceae > Ruminococcus. The sequence continues at coordinate 6,226 of JAKSQV010000015.1, forward strand.
CCATGCGACGTGCTGTCTTGATCTGCACCGGAGCTGATATGATACTCAGCTTCTTACGCAGGAACGATATGTAAACCTCGATGTTATTGTAGTCAACATCACTCTCATATCCCCATATTTTCTCAATAATGCGCTCCTTGGTCAGTATCTGTCTTGGATTTGCGATAAGGAGCTCCATTATCTGATACTCCTTGAGGCTCAGCTTCACATCATTTTCTCCGCAGCTTATCGAACAGGTATTCTTGTGGAGCAGTACGCCGTTGAACTCAAAACGGTTGTCATCCCGTACCTCTCCCTTTCTGCGGGTAAGAGCGCGTATGCGTGCAAGAAGCTCCCCTGTCACGAATGGCTTTGTGAGGTAGTCGTCAGCACCGCAGTCAAGCCCGTTGATCTTATCATCGATCTCACTTCTTGCGGTGAGCAGCAAAACAGGCGTGCTGATCTTCTCTGCACGGAGATTCCTGAGAACATCAAGCCCGTTCATACCCGGAAGCATAATGTCAAGGACTATGCAGTTGTAAACACCCGTGAGAGCGTTATCGAGTCCCTGTATCCCGTCATATACCGTGTCAACTGAATACATATTGCGCCTGAGTATCTCGCTGAGAGCATCGGCAAGCTGTATCTCATCCTCAACGACCAGCAGTTTCATTCAGAATCCCCCCTTTTCAGAAATCTGTTTCATAATATATACCATTATAACACAATTTCTTTAAATAAGCTTAAAAGGTAAATGTTTTAATTTGTAAAAGTTCTGTTGCTTTTTTTGTGCAATGTTCCGTTTTTGTCTGAAATAGATAAAGATATGTTGACTATGTTTTATTTTTATGCTAAAATTATTGAGTAAGATACCATTGACGTATATTATTACGTCAGGTCAGGAAGATTTTTGGGAGCGGCTTTTGCAGAGGCTGCGTGAGATAAGAGGTGTTGATAATGCTGTCACTACAGGAACGTGAAAGTAAAAAGGGTGTGTTTTCAAAACCGCTTCGTTCAGGCGGAAGCGCCGATGGAAAAAGATATAACGAGATCTACGCTAATTTCAGCCGTGACGGTTACAGCCGCGCTCTTGCCGATGAATACGCTGATGCCTTTGTTAACGACCGTAAAAAACCGGCAGCAGAGGATATACTCCAGACAGTCAAGCTGTTCGACAGAATACGCGACTTCGGCACTGCTGAATTCTATCTTGAAATGCTGAGTGATAAGAAGCTCAGCAATGAAGACAAATTTGCATACTGCATAGAAATGCTGAAAAACAAAAGCAAGCGCGGCAACTGGCGCGATGCAGTTGACTTCCGCACAGAGAACATCAACTTCCTTCAGAAACACTCCGAAAAAGTCAGTATGAAACAGCGTGCTGAGATGTATATCGCTCTCTCGCTCGTTGACTGTGCATCAAAGGAATATATGCAGGCATTCAAGCTCCTGACAGGCTTCGGATACAGGCCGCAGGGCAGGAATGACGAGAACCTGCTTGAAATACTTATTACAGGTGTATATATCTGTTCAAAGTCAGGCGAACAGGACAGCATAGAGAATGCTGTCGAAAACGCCCGCGGTGCGTTAAAGCTCTTTACGGAGTTCGAGCACCCGTGGCTGAAGGCCTACTATGAGAAACGCATAGAGGATGCCGCTCAGGGCATCATATAACTTAGAATAATATTGCAGGAGCCATAGGGCTCCTGCTTTTTGTTTACCGTACAGAAATCATAAATAATCGTAAATCTTTCCACATAGGTATATAATCACATAATTTAACCATAATAAGTTGTATTGTTGCAATCCGCATCATGTATGTATATATTCTTGTATAGCGGCACATCCGTGTCAAAAAAGTCTGTATACAAAACGACTGTTTTCAGCCGTTTTCTTACGCTTATAATTACATTTAACCAGTACACAATAAGTATAATTTTACGTTTATGAACGAAATGTATATTATATAAATCATATATTGTATTTACTCAAAATTAATTTTTTCTTCTCGCAGCCGAATAGCAATTTTGTGCTAAATCTGAGCAATATTATTGATTGATTATCTTGTGGGTTTATTCTATAATACAAATGTCGGAACCGAAAATCTGCTGTATGCAGAAATTCGTTCGGCACACAATAAGATCTATATTTTATTGTGTCCTGTGATTAACGGCAAATACATTTCATTCTGCTTTCCGGTTTAAACTCCGCCGGTCTTTTCGTACCACCAAGTCTTTGCAGATATTCGTGCAGGTAAGCTGTTTATTAAACATTAATGCCTATAATATGTTTAATCGCCTAAATTCAGCTTCATTTAGTTTACACGATGTGAATTCTACCTACAACAGCAGTTGGATGTATGGATACTTCGGATTGTATCTGCCGTAGTCGGAACAGCGTATAGAGGGTGCGCTTTTCCGATGCTGAGAGACGTTCTTCACTGACTTTTGAGAGGGTGTCGGTGAAGAGCGTCTTTTCACTTTTCAGTCCCCTTTTCATATCCGTTATCCAAACGCCTGCACGGCGTTTTTTTCTGTGGCTGTTGCAATATCACCGAATCTGTGGTATAATAATCGAACATAAGTCGATCAAGGAGAGATATAATGAGTATTTTTGATGCGTTTGACCGTATCGCTGCCAATTCGACAGCGGCAAGAGGTAAAATAGAATATGTGATAGTCGGTCTTGGCAATCCCGGACTGGAATATGAGGGAAGCAGACATAATGCCGGCTTTTTCACGATAGACCTTCTCGCCGAACAGCTCGGTGAGAAAATAGACCGTCTGCGTTTCAAGGGCAAGACTGCCGAAGTCACCATCGAAGGCAAACGCTGCCTGCTGCTCAAGCCCACCACATATATGAACAACAGCGGTGAAGCAGTAGTACAGGCTCTGGAATTCTACAAAATAGACACAGCGAACCTCATCGTCATATACGATGACATTTCCCTTGAGCCGGGCAGGCTCCGTATCCGCCGCAAGGGCAGTCACGGCGGTCACAACGGTATCAGGAGCATCATCGAGCTTACAGGCAAGGATGACTTCCCCCGTGTAAACATTGGATTCGGCAAGAAGCCTCATCCCGATTATGACCTCGCAAAATGGGTACTTGGCAAGTTCTCAGCTGACGGCAAGGCAAAGCTTGCAGAAGCTGCCGCAAATGCCTGCGAGTGCATAAAGCTCATGGTTCAGGACAAGACTGACGAGGCAATGAACAAGTATAATTCGTAATGCGTAAGCATCTGGTGTGGTATGAAGATATTCAGGGACATATTCTGTGAGCTCTCGGGGTATAAAAGCGTTCGGGATGCTATCGAAAAAAACATTTCACCCGTCTCCGTGACGGGTCTTTCGCATATACACAGGGCGCAGCTTATTGACGCTGTCAGCTCTGACAAAATCAGCCTTGTTATCACAGGCAGCGAGGCTGAGGCAAAGAAGCTGTGTGATGACATCAATATGATGTCAGGCAGCGAGAAAGCTGTACTCTTCCCGTCAAAGGAGCTTGTGTTCACCCCCGTGGAAAGTGCAAACCGTGAGTACGAGTATATGCGTGTATCTGCACTTGCAAAAGCACTGCACGGAAGCTGCAGTGTGATATGTGCAAGCATCGAAGCCGTAATGCAGCCTGTTATACCTGTCGGTGTACTTATCGCAGCAGAGCTAAGGCTCACGGCAGGACAGGAAACAGACCGCGAAAAGCTCTGTCTCTCACTCGCCGAAAGCGGTTATCAGCGCAGCGAAAAGGTCGAAGGAGCTTCGCAGTTTTCAGTGCGCGGCGACATAATCGACATCTTCCCTGTTCAGGCTGATAAGCCAGTCCGTATCGAGCTGTGGGGCGACGAGATAGAGAGCATATCCGAATTCGATACTGACACGCAACGCCGCTCGGATGTCCGGCTTGAAAGTGTCGATATTTCACCTGCCGGTGAGACCATCTGTAATGGCATCGAACTTGCCGACAAGATTGAGGAGCTGTGCAAAAAGGTGCGCGGCAAGCGTATGGAGCTCGTGCGCGAGAATCTCGGTGCAGACGTACGCAGACTGCGTGCAGGAGAGTTCCCTCCCCATATAATGAAATATTACCCCCTCATCTACGGCGAACCATCCACTGTTTTCGATTATGCTGACGGAGCTGTGCTGTTCAGCGATTTCTCCGCAGTCGCCGACAGTGCGTCAGGAATAACCATGCGCTGCAATGAGGACATAAAGGTGCTGCTTGAGAACGGTCAGCTTTGCAGAGGGCTTGATACCTGCTGCCTTGAGCTTGCTAAGATTCAGCAGCTCGCCGAGAAAAAGCCGTGCATCTACATGAGCAGCTTCCTTCAGGGCGGAGAGCGTATCGAATACAAGCGGCTTGTCAGCTTTGAAGCTATGCAGACAGCATTCTGGAGCGGTGAGCTGAAACAGCTCGTTGAGGATATAAGCAGCTACAAGGAGCGTAAATACCGCATTCTCCTTTGTGCAGGAAGCGAAAAGACACTGCCGATCATTCGTCAGGACCTTGAGGATGCAGGCATCCCCTGCGATATTGCCGCAGACGGCATTGAGCCCCGTGCAGGACGTGTTGTACTGATGTCCGGCAGCCTTAGCAGCGGTTTTGAGTACCCCGAGAACAAGACAGTCCTCATCACTCAGGGACGAGCTATGGATTCTGTACGCAAGCGCAAAGTCCGCAAAAAGAACAAAGCGGAGGAAATACGCAGCCTTGCCGATATAACAGAGGGTGACCTTGTCGTACACAGCGCACACGGCATCGGACGCTTCATAGGCATACGCAAGCTTGAATTTGACGGCGTTATAAAAGACTACATAACCATTCAGTATGCAGGTACGGATAAGCTGTACATCCCTGTAACACAGCTCGATATGGTGTCGAAATACATCGGGCCGCGTGATGACAGCGGTGTTAAGCTAAACAAGCTCAGCTCAGGCGAGTGGCAGCGCACACGCAGCAATGTCAAGCGTGCTGTCAAGGATATGGCACACGAGCTGACGGCTCTCTATGCCAAGCGTGAACAGAGCGAGGGATTCGCTTTCTATCCCGACGATGAGATACAGCACGACTTCGAGGAGCGTTTCCCCTACGTCGAGACCGACGACCAGCTCACAGCCATTGCCGAAATAAAGTCCGATATGGAGCGTTCACGCCCGATGGAACGCCTGCTCTGCGGAGATGTCGGCTTCGGCAAAACGGAGGTGGCATTCCGCGCGGCAATGAAGTGTATCCTTTCAGGAAAGCAGTGTGCTGTACTCGCGCCAACGACGGTCCTCGCATACCAGCACTACCAGACGGCTCTGCGCCGCTTCGAGCACTTCCCCGTAAACGTGGAGCTTCTCAGCCGTTACCGCTCTCCGAAGCAGCAGACGGAGATACTCAAAAAGCTCTCACAGGGGCGCATAGACCTCCTTATCGGTACGCACAAGATAATCCAGAAAAGTGTTGTATTCAAAGACCTCGGACTTGCTATAATCGACGAAGAACAGCGATTCGGAGTAGCTCACAAGGAAAAATTCAAGGAGAGCTTTTCAGGCGTGGATGTGCTCATGCTCTCTGCAACGCCTATCCCCCGTACACTGAATATGGCAATGAGCGGTATCCGTGATATGTCCGTACTTGAGGAACCGCCGCAGGACAGATACCCTGTCCAGACCTATGTTATCGAATATAATACGGCAACGGTCATTCAGGCGATAGTGCGCGAGCTCCGCAGAGGTGGACAGGTCTACTATATCCACAACCGCGTCGAGACCATCACAGCCTGTGCCGACAGGCTCCAGCAGCTCCTGCCCGATGCCCGTATCGCCGTGGCTCACGGACAGATGAGCGAGGACGAGATGAGCGACATCTGGGAGCAGCTCGTTGAACACGTTATAGATATTCTCGTATGCACCACAATTATCGAAACGGGTGTGGACGTTCCGAACGTCAATACCCTCATTATCGAGGATTCTGACCGCTTCGGACTTTCACAGCTCTATCAGCTCCGCGGACGTGTCGGACGTTCAAACCGCCGCGGATATGCGTATTTCACTTACAGGCGTGATAAGGTCCTCACTGAGATAGCAACAAAGAGGCTCAACGCAATGCGTGAGTTCACGCAGTTCGGCAGCGGCTTCCGTATAGCCCTGCGTGACCTTGAGATACGCGGCGCAGGCAGTATACTCGGCGGCAGTCAGCACGGTCACATGGAAGCTGTCGGCTACGATATGTATTTACAGCTCCTCTCCGAAGCAATAGCCGAGGAAAAGGGCGAGAAGCCTGAAAAAGCCCCCGATTGTCTCGTTGACATCCAGACTGATGCTCACATTCCCGAAGAATATATCACCAGCCTCAACCAGCGCATTGACCTTTACAAGAAAATTATGCAGGTCACTCGCGATGAGGACAAATATGACCTCATCGACGAGCTCATCGACCGCTACGGTGAGCCGCCAAAATCTGTTGTCGGGCTCATAGAGGTGTCACTGCTGAGAAACAAGGCGGCACATCTCGGTATAACTGAAATATCACAGCGGAACGCGCAGATGTATTTCTACACACAGATAATGACCATAGAACAGATTCAGGCACTTTCAGCAGCATACAAAGGAAAAATAACGTTCAACGGCTCAGGAAAGGCCTATGTTTCGGTAAAGATCGATCCCAAGACTCTGCCGTTTGAGATGATGAAGAACGTAGTAGCGATACTGGATTCAGCAGCAGAAAAAAACTGTTAAAAATGCCTTGCTTTGCATCAGATGCCACTATCAACATTGTGCAAACTGCCACTTTACTTTATTATATATTTATGCTAAAATGATTTTATAATAATTGTGCGCATTCTTCTATATTTCGCCGCTTATACGCACATAAGTAAGGAGTTTATATTATGAAGAAGAACAAGGTACTCGCAGCTATGGCTGCATCAATCGTTGCCGCTTCTGCTTTTGCTGCAACAACCCTCTCTGCAAATGCTGCCGCTGAAACTTATCCCGAAAGCTATACTGTTATGCTCGCAGGTACAGTAAGCGGCATAGACATCGGTTGGAGCAATACTGATGCCAAGGACAGCAACTCTGTAAAAATTGACAAGAACGGCACATACACTATCAAAGTTGACGGCTCAAAGGGCGGAGATCAGGGAGATTCTACATGGGCAATGGCTATCCGTTCAACCGATTTCAACGCTTTTGATTACGGCGATGATGGTGATGATTTCGCTACAGCTATCGAAAAGGGTCAGGTTGATGTCAAGATCGATTCTGTAAAGATCAACGGTGAGGAGAAGCTCAACGGTACTGCTTCTCAGCTCATTGCTGATGATGACGGAAACAACTTCCGCGTTAACATCTACAACAAGTGGGGCAACGACTATGCTATCGTTGATGCCGCACAGTCATTCACAGGTGATGTTGAGGTCAAGTTCACAGTAAGCGGTCTCAAGTTCGGAGATCAGACTGCTGCTGAGACAACCACAGAAGCTGCTGCTACAACCACAGGTTCAACAACCACCACAACATCAGGCTCAAGCACAGCTAAGGCAACTACCACAAAGAGCGGTGAAGCTTCCGCTAAGACAGGAGATGCAGGCGTTGCTGTTGCAGTTGCTGCACTCGGTCTTGCTGCTGCTACAGCTTTTGCAGTAAGAAAAAAGGACTGATTTAGTCTGAATCATCTGCTATAACGGTAATGCCCTCTGCTTGCAGGGGGCATTTCTGATAGAAAGGGGATACCGATATGGAATATAAAATGATACTTGCAAGTGCTCTGACACTTACTCTCGCGGCTGCTGTGACAGGCTGCGGAGAAAAGGACTCCTCGTCCGAGAGCTCCGAGCCCGTGACAACTGCCGCAACAGAAGCTCAGACAGTCGAAGCAACCGAAGAGACAACTGAAGCTCCTGAGCCTCCGAAGCCCGTTGATGCTACAGATCCCAACGCAATAACCTTTGATGACGGAGACTTCTCCTTCGCTTCTCCCAAGACAGGCGATGATGACTCTGCACAGGGTACTCTTGAGGTGGTCGAAGTTCAGGGCAACAAGATGCTTCGCTTTACCGATGACGGCTCAAACTGTGCAAACGGTACAGTTCAGAAGATACAGATCGACGCAGTAAGACTCCTCAGCCACGAGAACGTTGCCAAGGTACGTTCCATCGAATTTGATATATACGCTGATGCAACTGCCTCCGACTTCAAGAACGATGACGGAGATATGCTCAAAGCTCCCGGCTGGATCGGCGGCGGCGGCGGTGCGAACGTTGCGGGCGACAAGTGGTATCAGTTCGGCGAATGGAGCGGCGGTGAGTACAACTTCGAGATGTCGGGCGCCGCTCATGCCGAGTTCAAGTTCGTACTCGCAGCAGGAGGACAATGCTGGGACGAGACAATGGAGGAGGCAGTATTTCTCATTATGAGATGGGGTGCCCAGAACGAAGGCAATATGTATGTTGACAACATCGTGTTCCTTGACGAAGAAGGCAATTCACTCCCGATAGAGAAGTCCGAAGCACCGCTCACCGAAGCTGATGCTGAAACTGCTGCTGATGCCGAGACTGCTGACGAGCCTGTTACCGAAACTCAGGCTGAGGAAGAAAGTGCTCCGTCTGACGCACAGTGACCAAGAAATAATACGTTTTCAATAATATGCTGCCCTTAACGGAAAAACAGGTTACCTGCAATTTGCCGAAGAGGGCTCCACCTGCCGAGCCTTGATATCAAGGCTCGGTTTTTTTGTAACCGCTCGTCAATGGGAAGCTCCGCCTGACCTTGAAAAAGAACTTCTTTTGTGTTATAATATGATGCAGGCAGTATCATCTGTATTTTTCAGGAAAGGACGTTCTACCACATGTTTACCGATATATTTATTGAAAACTGCACTGCTCATCCCGATGAAACAGCAGTTATTGACATAAAGACAAACGCTCACATCACATACGGAGAGATGTATCATCTGTCCGGCAAAGTTTACAGCTATCTTAAAGAGAACGGCATAGGCAGGGAAAGCGTCGTAATGATAACCCTTCCGCGCGGCACCATGCCTATTGTCGCAATGCTCGGTGTATGGCGCGCAGGTGCAGCCTTTGTCATGCTCGAGCCCGACTACCCTGAAAAGAAAAAGGAATTCGTCAGACAGAATGCAGAATGCAGGCTGGTCATTGACAGCACTCTTTTCAGCGAGATCATGAAATGCGAGCCCTTGAACGGATGTGAAAAAGCTGATCCGCACGATCTCGCCTACATAATATACACATCAGGTACAACCGGTGATCCCAAGGGCGTTCTTCATGAATACGGCACTCTTGATTACTGTGTAAGAGCCATGCCCTACGGCGGAAATGAACTCATTTCCATCGGAGACAGAGCCCTGCTCCTGTCACCTCTGCATTTTACAGCTTCACTCATGCTGATAGAATCCACGATATATAACTGCGCCGCCATTGTTGTGCTGCCTCTTGAATCAACAAGAAATATTGAAAGGCTGTATTCGGTAATGTCGGATTACAGCATCAACGTCGGATTTTTCACGCCCTCCCTGCTCAGACTCATACCACGCTTCCCCAGCAGTATAAAGCGTATCATAACGGGTGCAGAGCCTGTAAACAACATATACTATGACGGTATCGAGGTCTATGGGAAATACGCTCAGTCAGAATCAGGCTACAGCATACTTAGCTGCCTGATAGACAGGAAATATGATACTGCTCCTGCGGGCAAAGAAACCATTGAAGAAGCAGGAGTATGCATCATCAGAGAAAACGGTGAGCACGTTAAAGGTGATGAGGTCGGAGAGATATGCTTCAGGAATCCGTATTTCAGAGGCTATCTCGGTCTTCCTGAAAAAAACAGCGAACTGTTCTTCAACGGCATGGTCAGAACAGGAGATATGGGCAGATATCTACCAGACGGAAATATTGTCATCTGCGGACGAACGGATGACATGGTCAAGATAAACGGCAACCGTGTTGAACCTGCCGAGATAGAAAAAGCTGTTAAAGATGTGCTCGGTGTTGACTGGGCTGCGGCAAGGGCTTTCAACGAAGGCGGAAGGAGCTTCATCTGTGCCTATTACGTTGACGAGCCGCGTGTGGACATCGAATCTGCAAAGGATATTCTCAGAAAAAATCTTGCCTCATATATGGTTCCGGCTTATTTCATGCGGATAGACAGTATCCCCTCCAATGAAAACGGAAAGTTCAGAAGAAACGCTCTTCCCGTTCCTGATTCAAGCGAACGTCACAGCACATATACCGCACCTGTCGGCGAAACTGAAACTCTGCTCTGCGATGCCATGCAGAAGGTGCTGAAGCTTGAAAAGGTCGGCGCGTGTGATGATTTCTACGAGATCGGCGGAGATTCTCTTGCATCGATCGAGCTGATAACTCTGCTGAACTGGGAACTCCTTGAGGGAACAATGCTGTATGAGGGACGCACTCCGCGAAGGATAGCCGCACTTTACGATACAGCCGTTGCCGGTCAGCATCAGAGCGCTGATGAGCGGAATCAGAAAGCACTCGACAGAGATCAACCCCTTTCGGGCGAACAGGTCTATATGTTTGACTACCAGTGCTATATCCCCCACTCTACTGTGTGGAACCTGCCTGTACTGCTGAAGCTTGACGGCTCAGTCGATATCGACAGAGTCAAGTCCGCTGTCGATATCTGCCTTAAAGCACACCCTGTATTCTCGACAGTATATGTTTTCAACAATGACAGCAATCTCGTTCAGCGTTATGACCGCAGCAAGGTATTTGACACCCCGATAGAGGATATAAGCGAAAGAGAATTCGTTGACCTCTGTGAAACTCTGGTACAGCCGTATAAGCTTATTGATCAGCCTCTGTACAGAGTGCGCCTCTTCAGAACTGAAAGAGGCGGTTATCTGTTCATTGATATGCATCACAGCATTTCGGACGGCACCTCGCTCCATATACTCGTTGAGGACATCTGCAAGGCTTACGAAGGCATTCAGCCTGCGGCTGACTACTATTACCTCAATCTTGAGGAGAGAAGAAAAGACCGCGCTTCACATCTGTACGAAAAGGGAAGACAATACTATTCCGAGACCTTTGACAAGTATGAATGGTCAACCGTACTTGACATTGATGTTGATACAACCGAAAACGTCTACGGCAATATGTCGTCAATGCTGCCTATCGAACAGCAGGGATATGACAACATCCAGCACGTTTTCGGATGCGGCAAAAACGGCTTTTTCATTGCAGCAGCCGTTCTTGCGCTTCATATATACAACAAAAAAGACAACATCTTTGCATCATGGATATACAACGGCAGGCAGAAAAACATCGAACAGCACGTTATAGGTACGCTTATCCGATGCCTTTATGTCGGAGTTCGTTTCCATGACGGAATGAAGCTGTCCGAGCTGTTTAAAAGTATTTCCGACCAGATAAACAACGGCATTTTCTATTCGTGCTATCCCTTTGTAGGACTCAATCAGGCGTGCGAGGAAAGCGATGACGCTTCCGTGATCTATCAGTCCGACCTGAGGACACTCAGCTCTGTCAACGATATGAAGTTCACTCTTGTTGACCTGCCTGACAAGGCGGATTCGGCTGACAACTACCTTGACATCGAGATACACGATACCGATGAGGGCTGCAAGGTATACCTTGATTATAATGCATCCGTCTACAAAAAGGAAAGCATAAACAAATTCCGCAAGCTATTCACCAAGATAACCTGCTGCTTTGTTGAGCATACAGACGAACCCGATATACTTATCAGCCGTATCATTGACGAGATCACAGGCTGATGATACCGCATTACACATGATATGCGAAAGTCATGGCAAACAAAAAACAGGCAGATACCTCAGTATCTGCCTGTTTCGGTCAGTGATGACTTCTTATGCGTTTATCTTTTCATTGAGTGCAGCTACAAGCTCATCTGCATTTACGCCATGAACTGCGGCAGCCTCCTCGATAGTCTCGTTCTGTGAAGCGGGACATCCGAGACAATGCATACCGATGCTGAGAAGTATAGGTGCAACATCCGCATCAATTCTGAGAAGCTCGCCTATTTTTGTATCCTTTGTTACCTGATCTGCCATTGTATTGACCTCCGTTATTATACTGACCAGCTTGACATTTGTCAAGTCTGCTGATATAATAATATCATTAAGTCTGACATTTGTCAAGGGAAATTCATGCTATTTATCAAGGAGCAACTTGTCTATGTATAAAGGGACAAACAAAACAGCCCTGTTTTCACAGAACCTCATCGGAGATGCCATGCTGCATCTCCTTGAAGACCGGCCATACGCCGGTATATCCGTAAGCGATCTCTGCAAAGAGGCTGACGTCTCGCGGCAGACGTTCTATTCGCTTTTCGGCTCAAAGGAAAACGTCATAGCATATACGATAAAGAACAGCTGCTGCTTTATCCCCGCCGACAGCGACTGCAGCTGCCGTTCTGCACGCTTCAACCTGTTTTGCAGACATTACAGCAAATTCATTCTTGAGCATCGTCATCTGCTTGAGCTGCTCGTGAGAAACGGCATGATGCACTTCATCTATGACGAGCAGTACAGCTCGCTGATGGACTGCGGACACTTCTTCCGCGGGGTTACCGGAGACAGCCGTATCTTCCTCGTTGACTTCATCACAAGCGGAATGAACAGCATCGCCAAGAACTATGTGCTGACAGGCTGCCATGACGATGAGGAACGTCTCACCGGGCTGATGTGCCGTCTTTTCGGCGGACTGTATTTCACGCACAGCTTCGGCGATACGTCTGCGGACTGAAAAAAGAAGGAGTGATGATATGGCAAAGGTGATAATGCTCTGCGGAAAGCTGTGCAGCGGAAAGAGTTCGTATGCCAACGCACTGCTCGCTGATTCCGATGCAGTCATCCTCTCGGTAGACGAGCTGATGACATGTCTGCTCGGCAAGGAAACAGGCGAAATGCATGACGAGTATGTCCGCCGCTCTATACAGTATCTTTACAGGAAAACCGCGGATATCGTACACGCAGGAGCTGATGTTATTCTTGACAACGGCTTGTGGAAACGTGAAGAACGCAGCTATGCGAAAGAATACTTTGCTTCACGCGGCATTGACTGCGAGATACACTATCTGCACATCTCCAATACAGAGTGGGAATATCGTATCAGCTGCCGTAATGCAAATGTAAAAGCAGGAAAATGCAATGATTACTATGTGGATGACGGTCTTCGCAGGAAGTTCCTCTCGCTCTTTGAAGAACCGACTGCGGACGAGGGCTGCATTATAATTGAGGGTTGATATGGCTTTACTGAAAGAAATAAACGATCTCGGTGCTCCCGGGCTCGAACCATATACAAGTGCCTCGGAGCTGAACCTGCTCCGTGACGGAATATTCATAGCCGAAAGCCCGAAGGTGATACGTACCGCGCTCAATTCGGGCTATGAGCCTGTATCTCTGCTTGCTGAGGATAAATATATTTCAGGACAGGCAGCGGACATCATTTCACGCGTTGGAGATATACCCGTTTTTCACGGAAGCTCCGCAGCTCTCGCTGAGCTGACAGGCTATAAGCTTACTCAGGGGCTGCTTGCTGTTATGAAGCGGCAGTCGCTGCCCGAGACAGGTGCTGTTCTGCGTGATGCTCACCGTGTTGCGCTGCTTGAAAATATTATGAACCAGACTAATACAGGTGCGATATTCCGCTCGGCGGCAGCTCTCGGATTTGATGCCGTACTTCTCACCGAAGGGTGCAGCGATCCGCTGTTCAGACGTTCAGTGCGTGTGAGCATGGGAAGTGTGTTCTGTATCACATGGACACGCATAGGCGGAAAAGCTCCCGAATATATCCGCACCCTGAGAAGTTCAGGCTTCGTGACCGCAGCTATGGCTCTGCGGAACGATACCGTCACGATCCGCGACTCACGCCTGACAGACGCTGACAGGCTTGCCGTTGTTTTCGGCACTGAGGGCGACGGACTGCTCGCGGAAACGATCGACGAGTGTGATTATACAATAAAAATACCAATGTCTCACGGCATTGATTCACTAAATGTTGCTGCCGCAAGTGCAGTTGCATTCTGGCAGCTTGGCAGGCAGTGAAAGGAGTATCATGCGTTCAATTCTTATTGTAAATGATGACGGAATAAATGCGGAGGGACTTATACGCCTTGCCGCTATTGCAAAACAGCTCGGCGAGGTGTGGGTCGTAGCTCCTGCCGAACAGCAGAGTGCGGCTTCACACGCCATATCGCTCCACAACCACATTGATGTTTATCCCCATGCTTTCCCGATAGAGGGTATACGCGCTTTCTCATGCAGCGGTACTCCTGCGGACTGCGTCCGTGTCGGATCACTGAGTATTATGCCTCATAAGCCTGATGTTGTGCTTTCGGGCATCAATGCCGGTCTGAATGTCGCAACGGATATACAGTATTCAGGCACAGCAGGTGCAGCATTTGAGGGGGCATTTCAGGGCTGTCTGTCTATCGCGGTATCAGAAGAAGTAAACAGCACAGGTGAGATAGCTGAGAAATATCTCCCCGAACTGCTTGCAGAGCTGATGGAGCAGAAGCTCGGCTACGGACAGATATTCAATGTCAACATCCCCGGATGTCCGCTTTCCGAATTCCGCGGTATACTGCGTGACAGGTCCGTTTCACACGGTATGTTCTACCGCGACAGCTATAAAAAACTGTCCGATCTTCCAAACGGCGGAGTGCGTCTTATGGTGGACGGCAAATACAACGAGGACTGCGAGCCGGATACAGATTTCAGAGCTGTGATCGAAAACTACATCTCGGTCGGAACAGCTTCAAATATAAACTGACGGAGGAATGAAAATGAAAAAGACAATAGGAATAATCGGAGCTATGGATGAGGAGATAGCAAAGCTCATCGCTCAGGCAGACATCACCGTTACGGAAACGGTTGCTGATATGGTATTTCACGCAGGCAGCATCGGCGGCACCGACGTTGTCATTGTTCGCTGCGGCATGGGAAAGGTCAATGCAGGAATATGTGCTCAGCTCCTTATAACCCGCTACAATGCCACTCATATAATCAACACGGGCTTTTCGGGAGCTCTTTCTCCCGAGCTCGGGATCGGCAGCATCGTTATCTCGTCAGATGCAGTACAGCACGATTTTGATGTCTCACCTATCGGCTTCAAAAAGGGAGAGATACCGTTCACGGGGCTTGTCGCTTTCCCTGCTGACAAGGAGCTTGTAAGCTCAGCCTGCAAAGTGATCGCGGAAGCACTCCCGGATGTAAAGGTAGTGTCCGGACGTATTTGCAGCGGTGACCAGTTCATCTCCGACAAGGCTGACAAGGAACGTATCGTTTCCGAATACGGCGGACTCTGCTGTGAAATGGAGGGTGCCGCAGTCGCTCAGGTATGCACACTGAATCATGTGCCGTTCCTGATACTGCGAGCTGTATCGGACTCCGCAGACGAAAGCGCAGGAGGAGACTTCAATTTCAACGTGTTCCAGAGCTCTGTCGCAGAGGAATTTGCAGTTGCTGTCGTAAAGCTGCTGGATACTGTATTGAAGTAAGTCTTTTCCTCGAACAGCAAAAAACAGCCGCCCCTGAAAGGAAGCCCCTTTCGGCGAATCGCAGGTTACCGACAATGAACCACTGGTTTATTGCACGGTAGCCTGCTTTTCCGTTAAGGGTAACTCGCCAAAGGGCGGCTGTCATGTTTTATTATTGTTTTTCAGTCTCAGCATCCGCTTGCAGCATTTACTGTTCTGATTATTCTCTGAATTCTCCTGCATGGATTATTCAATAAGCTTTGATCAGCTTCGCCGGAACTCCGAAATAAGTTCCGCTCTTTTCAATATTACGAATTACCAGAGCACCTGCACCTATCATGCAATCACTGCATATATTCAGATTATTGCTTACAGAAGCACCAATACCTATCCATGTTCTGTCGCCTACAATTACTGTTCCCGCAATATGCGAGCCAACAGAAACGTGAACATAATTACCTATTTCGCAGTCATGATCAACTGATGAACAGGTATTGATTATGCACCCTTCTCCGATCGCAGCAAACGGGTTAACGACAGCACCTGCCATAACTACTGTCCCATCGCCTATACAGGCTGTATCAGCCACAACAGCAGACGGATGAATCAGAACCGGAAAGTGACGATGATTCAGAGATCTCTGAATTCTTTCCCTGATTTCCGCATTGCCGATTGCAACAATAACATCACCTTCATATTTTTCAATATCAGCTGATGCTCCGATGATCGGATCAGTTCCACATTCTCTCAATTCTGCATTGTCGTCAAAAAAGAGAATTCTGTCATAGCCGTTGAGATGTGCAATATCAGCGACCACTTTTCCGTGTCCGCTTGCTCCGATTATCAATAACTGTTTCACAGCATAGCCTCTTTCGTTGTATCTTTAGTTCCCTTGAATTCCTCCATTGTGGCAGAGGATTCTGAACTGATACCCTCACGCTTGACAACAGATTTCACTGTATCAATGATGATCTTTAAATCAGTTCTGAATGTAACATTCTGTGTATACCATACATCCATCCTGAATTTTTCTTCCCATGTGACAGCATTTCTGCCATGTGCCTGTGCATAGCCTGTCAGACCGGGGAGAACATCGTGGCGATGCTTCTGCTCCTCGTTATATAACGGCAGATATTTTACCAGCAAAGGACGCGGACCGATAATACTCATATCACCGATCAGGATATTGATAAGCTCGGGTAATTCATCAAGGGATGTACTGCGGAGAAATCGTCCGTATTTGTTCAGGCGGACTGCATCCGGCAAAAGATTGCCGTCTTTGTCCTTACGATTGTCCATCGTCCTGAATTTGATGAGCCTGAAAATCTTCTCGTTTTTTCCCGGACGCTGCTGTGTAAAGAACGGATTGCCGCCCATAAAGATAAAACCAAGAATAATGAGGATCAACAATATAGGAGAAAGTGCAATCAATGCACCAAAGCTCAAAATAAAGTCAAGTACTCTTTTAAAGCACTTTTTGTACATTATTCAAAACACCACCTAATCACTTTAATAATATGATCCTGTTCCTCAGGATTCATTTATTTTCAAAACAGCAGGCACAGACAACGCCTGAGGATATCATCACTGACATCCGTCATAGAGCCTGCCGTCTCCGTCAATTCTCCTACCTATACATATACATTATACTCTCATATTTATTTTGTGTCAAGTTACTAAAAATGGCAGTATACAAATTTGGCGATTCCCACTATTGAGCAAGATGATTTCAGAGATATTTTGTATTAATTACAATTTCTGATTTTTTCAGCTTTTCAAGCCAGAATTACCTTTTACATAAGAAGCTCCATATAAACCAAAACAGCGGCAACTGTTACCAGTTGCCGCTGTTTTTGGTTTGTTTTGCCTGACTTACGCTAAGCCATTGATGTTCGGTTTTTTTCAGATGTACCGACAGAAGCAGCATCCGTCAGTTTCTGTTGATGATGTATGCAACATATCCTGCGTAGAGCAGAAGCATTGCCGCACCCTGCCATCTTACGACCAGTTTCTTGCGGAAACAGAACAGGAGCACAAGTCCGCTCATAAGTATGAGAACTGCTGAATCTATCAGATTTTCCGTAGTAAACGCGACCGGACATATTGCCGATGCTGTTCCGAGTACGAACAGGATATTGAAGATGTTGGAGCCGATGACGTTTCCGAGAGCCATATCGACCTCGTTCTTTCTTGCGGCAACTATTGATGTCACAAGCTCTGGCAGGCTTGTCCCGCACGCAACTATTGTCATTCCGATGAGATTATCCGACATACCGAATGCGGCGGCGATGTCAGAAGCACCTGATACTACCATTTTTCCGCCTATTGCTATCGCCGCGATACCGACAATGATGAAAACTATGAGCTTCCATACGGGCATCGCTTTGTATTCTTCTTCGGGTTCAACATTCTGCTTTCTCGCAGTATGTATCATTATTGCAAGGAATCCTGCGAACAGTACCAAAAGTATGATTCCGTCGATATGACCGACCGAGCTGCCGAATCCGCCAAGAAGCATGAGAAGTCCTGCAATGGCTATCGAGAACGGGAAATCACGCTTCAACGATACGCCGTCTATCTTCAGCGGACACATCACTGCACACATTCCGCACACGACCATCAGATTAAAGATGTTCGAGCCGACAACATTGCTTATCGCAAGTTCGTTTTTACCTGCAATTGCGGCACTTATACTTACCGAAGTCTCAGGCAGGCTTGTGCCCATTGCCACAATCGTCATGCCTATTATGAGCGGCGAGACCTTCAGCATTTTTGCAGCAGCCGAACTTCCGTCCACGAACATGTCTGCGCCCTTTATCAACAAGATGAATCCTACGATAAGCAGTATGTATTTCAGCATAAAACTCCCCTTTTCCTCTACACTGCATCAAAATTGCAAAAGCATATCCATTATATCATAAAGGCATGAAATTGACAATACGCAGTGCTTATGTTCATTTTTTTGTTTTATACATATTTTCAGTATTATGTACGGAAATTCCGTCATTTTATGTGGCATAATACACAAAATTTGTTATTGTTTTCACAATTTTAACACATATATGCAGAATTTTCGCTTTGCGGCGGTTTTCTCTTGAATAAAGTGTCTGATTATGCTATAATTCGATTAAGTTCGTGTTTTTCTGTATATACAGGTTAATCGCCCTGTACATACAGAGTATTCATAAACAAAGGAGGTCAATTTATGCTGGCAGCACAGATTTTCGCCGTAGTTATCTTTATTGCCATGTTCCTGCTTATTGTGTGGGACAAGATCGAAAGGCACTATATTACTCTCGGCTGCGGATTACTAACACTTGTCGTTGTTTTCGGCATCTGCATGAGAAGCGGTAAAGCCATCTGGAACACTCTTGCCATCAAATGCTTCGCCGCAAAGGATTTCTGGTATCAAGTCTCCGAGAGCGAGAGCAAGGGCATCAACTGGGCAACTATCGTCTTCATCGCAGGTATGATGATAATGGTAGAGGGCATGGCGAAGGCAGGATTCTTCCGCTGGCTGTGCATGAAGATCGCTTATCTCGTAAAGTGCAGAACCATTCCCGTATTTATCACATTTATGATAATGTCGGCTGTTCTCTCGATGTTCATAGACAGCATCACGGTAATCATGTTCCTTGCTGCTGTCACCGTTGAGCTTTCCCAGCTTCTTAAATTCAACCCCATCCCGATGATACTGTCAGAAATATTCTGTGCAAACCTCGGCGGCTCGGCAACAATGTGCGGCGATCCTCCGAACATCATCGTCGGTACTTCAATGGGCTTTTCATTCTTTGACTTTCTGCTGAATACAGGTGCAGTTGCAGGAATATGCCTCATTGTCTGCGTCATATTCTTCTATCTGGTTTTCCGCAAGGAGCTCATATCCGAAAACGCTCAGCCGATCGACATGAGCAAGCTCCCAAAGCCCTCAGAGGCTATCACTGACAAGAAGGGCTTCATTTTCAGCAGCATCATCTTCGGCATTGCAGTTGTTCTCCTCGTTACACACTCGATAACTCATCTCACAGTCGCTTCGATCGGAACATTCATTGCCATTATCACCCTGATAGCAAACGCAAAGGATGCTCTCGGACTTCTCAAGAAGGTAGACTATAAGACACTGCTCTTCTTCATCGGACTGTTCGTTGTTGTATGCGGACTTGAGGAAACGGGCATACTTCAGTATATCGCCGATTTCATCAGCGACATCTCAGGCGGCAACATCATGCTCATGGTTGCTATCATACTCTGGATGTCGGCTATCGCCAGCGCATTCGTTGACAACATCCCATTCGCTGCAACGATGGTCCCCATAATCCAGAGCCTTGCTCCTATCGTTATCGCAAGCGGAGCTGATCCCAACACACTCGCATGGGCACTTTCTATCGGTACTGATGTCGGCGGAAGCGCAACCCCCATCGGAGCATCCGCAAATGTTGTCGGCACATCAGTTGCCGCAAAGAACGGCTACCCGATAAGCTGGGGCAGATACTGCAAAAAGCTTGCTCCCGCAACGGTCATCGTTCTTGCTATCTCAACCGCATACCTGTTCGTAAGATACTTATAATATGGGAGGAATCAATATGTCACAGCTTATAATATCCGTCGGACGTGAATTCGGAAGCGGCGGACGTGTTATCGCAGAAGGACTCGCCAAAAGATTCGGTATCCCGATCTATGACCGTCACCTCATCACCGAGGTCGCAGAAAAGATAGGCGTGTCTCCCGAGGAGGTCGAGGAGCTCAACGAAGCTCCCAATTCGCGTCTCATTTCAAGAAAGGTACGCGGATACAGCAACTCCATAGAGGACAACATTGCAGAGATGCAGTTCGATTTCATCAGGAAAAAGGCTGAAAGCGGCGAATCCTTTGTCGTTGTGGGCAGATGTTCCGAAACAAAACTCAAGGATTTCAGCGGACTTGTTTCCATCTTTATCCTTGGTGATATGGAAACAAAGATCAAACGTGTCATGGAAGTATACGAAGTAAACGAGCACGACGCTCAGAACCTGATCGAGAAAAAGGACAAAAAGAGAAAGCGTTATCACAACTACCACGTTCATATGCACTGGGGCGATTCACGTCTCTACGACATCTCGATCAACAGCTCTCGTCTCGGAATTGACAGAACGATTGATCTCCTTGAAAAGTATATCAGAGCCAGAACTGAGGAATAATAAAATAAAAACAGCGGTACAAAAAGGTTTACCATTTGTACCGCTGTTCTTTTCATTCATAGTGAATTTATTCTTATAACTCCGCTCTTGCAGCTATACGATCTATCTCAGTGACGTCCTCAGCGGAAAGATGAACAAATCCGCCTGTTCTGCCGCTTCCGACACCAAACTTCTCAACAAGTGCAGGTATGTCCTCCTCGCGGGCACCAAGCTCCGCAAAGTTTATCGGCATACCTATGCTGCGGAGAAAGCTTCTGAATCGCTTTATGCCCTCTAAAGCCGTTGCTTCGGGGTCTCTGAAATTCATCTGACAGCCCCATATCCTCGTTGCAGCCTGTGCAAAGCGGAGAGTATCGTGCTTGTACACAAACTCCATCCATGCAGGCATAATAACTGCAAGTCCTGCACCGTGAGCACAGTCGTACAGAGCCGAAAGTTCATGCTCGATGCCGTGGCTGTTCCAGTCCTGCTCCCTGCCGACTCCGACAATGTTCGTATGTGCCACTGTTCCTGCCCACATAATGTTGGAACGTGCATCATAGTTGTTCGGATCGGCGATAACACGCGGAGTTTCCTTTATCATCGTGAGAAGTACAGCCTCGCACAGCCGGTCTGTCACCTCGACCTCCGTTGTGTTCGTGAAATAACGCTCAAAAACATGAGCCATGATGTCTGTTGCTCCGCAGGCTGTCTGATATGCAGGCAGTGTGCAGGTAAGCTGAGGATCAAGTATCGAAAAGCGCGGACGTATAAGATCGGAGCCTGCTCCGCGTTTAAGGCCGCCGTCCTCCTTGGTGATGACTGAGTCGCCTGAGCCCTCACTTCCTGCCGCGGCTATTGTCAGAACTGTTCCGACAGGCAGTGCCTTTTCAGGACGTGCAGCCCCACAGTAGAAGTCCCAGAAATCGCCGCTGTACGGTACTCCGAGAGCTATTGCCTTGGACGAGTCGATAGTCGAGCCTCCGCCGACCGAAAGAATGAAGTCAATGCCTTCTCTGCGGCAGAGCTCTATGCCCTCATATACGAGTGTATCACGCGGATTCGGTTTTACGCCGCCAAGCTCGATGAAGCTGATTCCCGCCTTTTCGAGTGAAGCCCTCACCCTTCCGAGCAGACCGCTCCGCTCAGCCGAGCCGCCGCCATAGTGGATGAGCACCTTTGAGCCGCCGTGCTTCTTCACAAGCTCGCCTGCCCTGTCCTCTGTATCTCTGCCGAAAACGAATTCTGTCGGGCTGTAAAACTGGAAATTGTTCATGATCATTTCTCCTTCAATTCATTTGTTAGTTTATCGTATGCTGCAACTACTCTGTCACACCATCTGTCGAATTCGGGATCGTCATTCTGACACTCCTTGTGTGAAAGTACATATTCAACTGTACTGCGTATTCCCTGATCTGCGCGTACAACAGCCGCATAATCCGGAACTGCTCTTTTCAGCTTTGAATTGTCAAATATCACTGTATTAGCCTTGTCGCCGATGAGTGTACCCTCGAAATCGTAGGGACCTATCGTGTTGAGGAACTCCGATGAGATATGCCGTGCGTTCAGCTCAACACCGAGTGCATCAGCAATAATGGCATATATCTGATTCCAGGTCACACTCTCATCCGAGGTTATGTGGAATGCCTGACCTATTGCGTGGATATTCCCGATAAGTCCGGCATAGCCCTTTGCAAAATCGCTGTTGTGAGTTACTGTCCACAGGGATGAGCCGTCACCATGTATTATTACCGGCTTTCCCTCAAGCATACGCTTCAATACCTGCCAGCTTCCGTTTGCTCCGTGAACTCCGAGCGGAACAGAGCGTTCGTCATAAGTATGGCTCGGTCGGACAATAGTCACGGGGAAGCCGTTCTCCCTGTACTGCTTCATCAGATATTCCTCGCAGGCAAGCTTGTCACGGGAGTACTGCCAGTACGGATTTGCCAGCGGAGTGCTCTCGGTAATATGGAAGTCGGACATCGGCTTCTGGTAAGCCGATGCGGAGCTGATATAGATATACTGCTTTGTTCTGCCCGTAAACAGCCTGACATCACGCTCGACCTGCTCAGGCACGAATCCGATGAACTCTCCCACGCAGTCAAAGGTCATATCGCCCAAAGCTTCTGCTGTCTTTTTCTCATCGCTTATATCGCAGCTTATTACCTTTACGCCCTCAGGTATATCGCTGTTCCTGCTTCCTCGGTTCAGCAGCCAGACATTCTCGCCCCTCTCAGCGAGCAGCCGTGTTATCGCCATGCTTATCGTGCCTGTACCGCCGATCAATAAGATCTTCATGTTTCTTTCACCTCTTTCTGCCGCGATCAGTGCGGCTCTGTCCTACAAATGATACCATATTCCTTCGGAAAAAGCAATACTTCTGTGCAAAACTGTCTGTTTTTTATGACATCCTTGCACCTGCCGCCTCCCAACTTGACAACTGCCGCTCTGCGTGGTATAATAATCATGTAAATGTTTTTGATATATGCCGGTGTGATGGAATTGGCAGACGTGCGAGACTCAAAATCTCGTGGTGGCAACACCGTGCGGGTTCGACCCCCGCCACCGGCACCAGCGGGGAGTCCCCGCGGACAGATTCGCGGTTCAGTTGTTCTGAGCCGCGATTTTTATTATCGCTTCATATCTCCGATTACAGCAAAACAAATCAAGTTTCTTAACAGCAGTATTTCCTGAAAAAATAGACACTGACAAAAAATGACCGTAAGTTGATTTCAGCTTACGGTCATTTATTATTTTCAGCTATTGCAGTATGAACTCGATTCGCCTGAATAAGCCGTATTTTCTTTCGGCAGACATACTTATTCGCTCATCAGCTTCTCAACTATCAGCACTGCCTGAGAACAGTAATATTTCTTTGAAAAAAGCTCCCGGGCAATTTCTGTGTGTTTCATACCAATGCTCCTTTACTGCTGCATATCAGCCGATAATAGCCTTTCTGAGCGCTGCAAGATCGAACGTGTCGATACGGTCGTCCTCGATCATATCAGCATTGACGATATTGACCTTCTGACCGAGAATATACTTGTTGAGAGTAGCAAGGTCAGCAATGCTTACCGTACCGTCACTGTTATAATCGCCCTGAAGCATCGAAGCGTCTCCGCTGTAAACAGCCTGTATAGTGGCACTTCCTGTAACCTTAAAGCTTATTGTTTCCGAAGTCTTGCTTCCCGAGGTAAGCTCAGCACCGGTTATCTCCCAGTGATCGAAGGACACACCCTCAAGCGGTACTGCTGTGGCTGTCATATCATAATCTGAATGATATTTTCCTGTCCAGCTTGACTTGTCAAGTGTGAGCGTATTGAGCTTGACCTTGCCCTTTGCGATATTGGACTTAACGGTAACACTGTTGAGCTCATTTCTGAGCGAAGCCGCCTGAGAGAGAGTTCTGACAACATTGTCAAATCTGCCGTTGTAGAACTGCGAAACTGTATTACATTCGCTCTGATAGCTGCGTTCGCCGTTTGAACCGCTCTTTGAGCCGGAGAAGAAACGCTCATACGTATCGAGGATCTGCTCCTTGTACTTTGTGAACTTGCTGATCTCAGCCGATGTCTTTTCCGTATCGAAGTTGAAGTTTGCAATATCCATGAAGGTGCGGGCGAAATCATTTGCGAAGTCCTTGTCGCTCATAAGCTTTGTGAACGCCTTGCTCATATCGTTGGAATTGCGTTTTATGCGGTTGAAGCTGTCAGATGTGACAACATTGTCCTGAGTGCCGTACATACCCTGTCCGAGCTCTGTATCAAAGAGGAACATACGCCATTTTCCGTCGCTGTAGGGATTCTCGGGATCAATTGCGTTTGAACGCCACATAGCTGTATTGTTCTGCGGCCAGTCGGAATTGGACCAGTATATCTGAGCGGCAAAGTAGTCCATATAGCTCTGGATATCCACCTTCTCGGCAAACTGTTTATAGGACATGGCCCCGGTGTAAACGCCCCTCATAATGTCGTCCCAATCCTGAAGATCCTGCTC
This sequence comes from Ruminococcus sp., assembly GCA_024403935.1. GTDB lineage: Bacteria > Bacillota > Clostridia > Oscillospirales > Ruminococcaceae > Ruminococcus. The sequence continues at coordinate 30,839 of JAKSQV010000015.1, forward strand.
TGTGCCCTCTTCGATCTCGTGGTTCTTGATGATGGCAACATCGCTCTTGTCGACACCGTAGTGAGACTTGATATAATCGTCGCTTACCTTTTCTGTTATCTGGTAAATACCCCAGAATTCGCCGTCGATGAAGAGTATGCACTCACTCATCGCCTGAGTAGCCATATTTCTGTCAGAAACGAGCTGGTGGTTCACACTGTCGCGGAAGTAGAATCCGCCGACATCATTTCCGCCGTTTCTGATAACGATATTTTCAAATTTCTTGATAGTCTTGCCGCTCTTTGCCTTGGTAGCCGTACCGTCAAAGAAATCGTATTCAAGCTCAGACTTGCCGTAATCCTGACGGGCATATATGGTAAAGCTCTTCTGTACAGCATTTCGGCTTGCGGCACCCTTTATGCGTATTCCGACATCCTGCTTGACAACGGACTCACCGCAGTCAAACATCTCAAAGTTGGCAACACGCTCCCATTCTTTGCCCTTCTGATTGAAGTTGGTCGGGATCTCCCAGGGGTTCACAACATTGAATCCCCAGTTTCCGCCTCCGCCGAAACCGCCCCAGCCTCCGAAGCCGCCCCAGCCTCCGGGGCCTGCGGGACCGCCCGGCTGCTGCGGATTCTGCTGAGCCTGCTGGTCGTCATAGGTCTTTCCCTTGACGTAGATACCGTTTTCGTAGCCGAAAAGGTTATCGGGATCGGTAACAAGTGATACGACCTTCATATCTTTATAGTATCCCGAGGCAGTCTTGCCCACGAAATATGTCTTTGTAACAGGCTCGCTGACACGTCCGGACTTATCAACTGCAACAGCCCTGATAACAGCCGCCTTGTCAATGAGAGTCTTCGGAGCTGTAGCACCGCTCGTGCTGATGTCCGTTCTCATGCTGAGGCGGTTCTCGGTGTTGCTCATGTCCTTTATTTCGATAGGAGCCGTATACTTTGTGGATTCTTCCGTAGGATCGCTTCCGTCAACAGTGTAGTATACTGTTGTTCCCTCGGGAGCCTTGATCGTCAGTGAGAAGCCGCTTGTGAAAAAGCCGCTTTCCTGTGAAAATTCGGGAAGTCTTACCGCATTTGAGCCTTCGGGGGCAGCATTTGTCTTGCCCGGAGTGCAGTTCAGTACATAGAATTCGCCGCTTCCGTCAGGGTACTGTCCGTAAGAGGTATCCGAAGCGAGCGCATCAAATGTCAGAGTGTCAACGGCTGTGCCTGAAGTATCATTGAGTATGAGAGTCTCGCCGCTTGCAGACATACCGAACGGAGCTATCGTGCTGTCTTTGAGAGCAGCATCGCTGTCACAGTAGACAACTATCCTGTCCTTGGCAGGAATGACAGTTCCGGCTGGGAACTTGTACCTGAAAGGCTCCGCCTCCTTGTCGGTCAGACCGTATCCGCTGATGTCAACAGACGAAGCTGAGCTGTTATATATTTCTACCCAGTCGTAGAAGCTGCCGTCAGGAGCGGCTGTCTGTGTGTTTTTTGCACACACCTCATTGATCGTGAGTGTGCCTGCTGCATCGGCGGGAACGGGTACAGTGCCTATAAGCCCCATGACCGCCGACAGGCTTACGATACCTGCCGCAGCACGTTTGAAGAATCGGTTTTTCATAAAAAAGTCCTCCTTTTCATTGCAGACCTGCTCTGTTGGCAAAGCAGGCATAAAGGTGTAACTTTCCCCTTCACGAAATCTATTTCCCCTTCGGTTCTCTATATAGTAAAATCATAACACAGCATGCACAAATTGTCAATGTTAATAGCACAATTCCGCAATATTTGACCTGTTTTTATAAAAGTTTTCACAGATACTTGCGGGTGAGCCTGTTCACTTCGTAATATACTCTGCTCCTGTCGATCGTCAGGAGCTCCCTGTCCTTCATCAGCATTCTGCCGTTGACCATTACGGAAGCTACCTCAGAGCCGTTTGCAGAGTAGCAGAGCGAAGTGATGAGGTCGTTGTTCGGGAAGAGCGAGCTGGCTGTGAGGTCGAGGAAAATGAGGTCGGCACACGCTCCCTCGCTGATGATACCGAGTCTGCCCTCCATGCCGAGAGCCTTTGCTGCGTTGACTGTTGCCATTGACAGAACGTCATTTGCGCTCAGGAAGGTACAGTCACGTTCAACGCCCTTGTGCATGAGCGAGAGAAGGCTCATCTCACGGAACATATTGAGTGTGTTGTTGCTTGCACAGCCGTCCGTACCTATGCAGAGGTTGACTCCGCTTTCACGGAACGCCCTTATCGGAGCAATGCCGTTGCCGAGCTTTGCGTTGCTTGCAGGATTCGTTACAACTGTCGCACCGCGGCTGCGTATCAGTTCTATATCTCCATCACGCATCTGTACGCAGTGTGCGAGTATGCACCTGTTGTCAAGGAAGCCTGCCCTGTCGATGAGCTCAACAGGTGATACACCGTACTTTTTATAGCACTCCTCAACTTCATTCACGCTTTCGGAAAGATGTATCTGCTTGAGCATGCCCTCCTTTGCGGCAAGCTCAGCAACTTGTGTCAGGAAGCCCTCTGTACAGCTGTATATTGCGTGCGGTGCAAGAGTAAAGCATATGGTATCGCACTCGTATTCCGCTCTTTCACTGAATGCCTGACGGATGCGCTCTGCGCCGTCACCTGCTATATCACTGCCTACAAGACCTCGTCCGATGACCGCACGCAGCCCTGATTCCTTCGCAGCTTTGCAGGACTGTCCCTCGAACATGTGCATATCCGAAAAGCAGGTAGTACCGCTTTCGATCATTTCGATCATGCCGAGAAGATTCATCCAGTAGGCATCCTCACTCTCCATAACATCCTCGATAGGCATGATGCGCTTAAAAAGCCACTCGTCAAAGCTGACATCATCGGCATAGTTCCTGAATATCGACATATAGGCATGAGTGTGCATATTGATGAGACCGGGCATTATCAGTCTGTCTGATGCATCAATGATCTCGCAGTCATCAGATCCGCCGCTGAAGGAGATCTTCCCGTCAATGACGAAGATGTCTTTCTTCACAGCGTTGAATGCTCCGTTCTCATATTCGGCAACATATCCGTTTACAATTTTCTTATTCATATTTCACTCTCCGATATAGTATTATATTCAGATTATAGCACAGGTCACCGTTAAAAGCAAGAGCTTCGGAGGCATAGAGCCGTTACTTACGCAGTCAGATAACTTATCCTTGCAATCGGACGAAGAATGTGTTAAAATAGTCTTATCATACCGAAAGGAATAACAGCTATGAGCATAATAAGAGATCCTGCTCTCTGGGAGAGCGGCGAAAGAAAAATACAGTGGGTAAAGCAGAATATGCCTTTGCTGCGGAGCATCGAGGCTGATAATCGCCGCGACAAGCGGGGCGCACGGCTGAAGATCGCCCACACTATCCAGCTCGAAGCCAAAACAGCATACCTGTGCAGAGTACTTGCAGCAGGGGGTGCAGATATGTACATCACGGGAAGCAATCCGCTCTCGACACAGGATGATGTTGCTGCCGGACTTGTACACAGCGGACTCAACGTCTTTGCGTGGCACGGCGCGACTGCCGAGGAATACCATGCTCATCTGACAGAGGTCATCTCAGTCGGTCCTAACATTATCATCGACGACGGCGGCGACCTCGTCAACATGATACACACAGAATATCCCGAACTTATACCAAATGTGATAGGCGGCTGCGAGGAGACCACCACGGGCATCATACGCCTCATCGCCATGAACAAGGCAGGCGAGCTGAAATTCCCGATGGCTCTCGTCAACAACGCCGACTGCAAGCACCTCTTTGATAATCGGTACGGCACAGGTCAGTCAGTCTGGGACGGCATCAACAGAACGACAAATCTCATCGTTGCAGGAAAGTATGTCGTCGTAGCAGGCTACGGCTGGTGCGGCAAGGGCGTTGCAATGCGTGCAAAGGGACTCGGTGCAAAGGTCATCGTCACCGAGATAGACCCCATAAAAGCTATGGAAGCTGTAATGGACGGCTTCACCGTCATGAAAATGGAGGAGGCTGCAAAGATCGGCGACTTCTTCATTACTGTGACAGGCTGCAAGGATGTCATAACCGAAAAATCGTTCCTCAACATGAAGGACGGTGCTATCCTCTGCAATGCAGGACATTTCGACTGCGAAGTCAGTGTTGCGTGGCTGAGAGACAATTCCATTGAGCAGTGGGAAGCCCGCAACAACATACAGGGCTACAAGCTTGCTACAGGAAACAGCGTTTACGTTATCGGAGAGGGCAGACTCGTCAACCTCGCAGCAGGTGACGGACATCCTGCTGAGATAATGGATATGTCATTTGCAATACAGGCTCTTACAGCGGCATACCTTGCCGACAACAGAGACAGCCTCACCGAGAAGCTGATACAGGTTCCCCGTGAGGTGGACAGAGAGGTCGCAGAGCGCAAGCTCCGCTTCTGGAAGATCGAGATCGACAAGCTCACTCCCGATCAGGAGGAATACCTCAACAGTTGGCAGACTGAATAAAACAGAACAGCAAATAAGCTGTCAGGATAAAGGAACTCTCCCCTATCCTGACAGCTTTTTCATTATTGTCTGATATGCA
>JAKSQV010000016.1 GCA_024403935.1 Ruminococcus sp.
GACCTCTGCCTCATTCGTGCGCTCGTCGTCATAATCAAATGAATACGCATTCCTGAGATGATATGCACACTCTCCGCGCTTGCTGTCAAGCACCTCGCTGTCCGAAAAAACTGATTCGTCACCAAACGGCATTACGCTCTCGTCAGCAGGTCCGATCCACTGTGCCCACAGATTTGTGACGGGAGTTGCGCTTCCGCCGTTGTTGAGCAGCTCACGCACCTTCTTGGAATCAGTGATATACGGGTATTCATGTGCCATTGCATAGTATGCTGTATGGAACTCAGACAGATCAACCGTCGGATCACTCTGTATCACGCTGCTCTCCGCACTTGCTATCGCTGCATGAGCCCAGCAGGTGCCATAGGGAGTCTGTGACTTCACAGGCGATACAGGGTAGCTTCCGCGCATGCTGAAACAGTCAGGGAAAGCTTCGTTCTCTGCTGATGCAGTAACAGTGCTCTCCTGCGGCATAAGCTCTACATCTGTGTCAGCAGACCTGACAGGCAGACCAAGAACAGGTGCGGAGAAAGCACAGCTTCCCGACGCGCGGCTCTCAGATGCGATACAGCAGACCGCATCCGTAAGTCCAGAGTTATACGAAACGGCAAGAGTCAGAGCTGCTGCCGCTGAAACCGCATTTCTGATAAATCTTCTCATTATGCCCCTTCTTTCAGAAAAAAACATCACGTGCCGCATAGTACGCTATGCCAAACCACTCTCTCACCCAATATGTCGGCAGGAGCCACCAGGGCGTATGGGCCGAGATATTATACGCTTCCATGCCGAGTCTGTGAGCCTTCATATCGGAACGAAGCTGATGAAAGCCGTCAGTCACTATCGTTATGTGCTCAGGCAGCTCCTCACGTTCGATTATTTCCTTTGAAAAGCTGAGATTCTCATCTGTCGAAGCAGACTTGTCCTCCTCAAATATACGCTGAGGAGCAATACCGCGTGAGATAAGGTAGTTCTTCATACATTCAGCTTCGCTTATGCTCTCATCGCTGCCCTGCCCGCCCGATACTATCACATAAACCTCCGGATTCTCGGAAATATATTCGCATGCCGCATCAAGTCTCCGCCTGAGCATGAGACTTGGTGCGCCGTTTTTAACCTTGCACCCGAGCACTACCACCGTTGTGTCGGTGCTTTCGGGAGCATCATTCATTTCCTTCACCATAAAGAAGCTCATAACTGCCGCTGCGGCAATACAAATCACCGTCAATACTGCGGCAATACACACGGCAGCACGTCCGCCGCTGCTTTCCCACAGGTGCGAAATCAGGCTCGTGAATTTACCATAGAACAAAAAAACTGCGGTAAGAACTCCTGATACAAAAGCTCCGACGCAGTTTCCGAGGTTAAGTATCCCGCCTGTCAGCGGCAGAAGAAATACTATAAATATTAGAAAAGAAATGAGAGCCGGTAAAACTCTCATTTCTGTCCTGATTAGATTAAACATTACTATATTGTCAGTCCTTCTTTGCAGCGAGCTTGAGAATTCGATCAACATCCTCCTGTGATGTCAGCTCACTTCCGAGATGTGTCGGTACACTGTTATAAAGTCCGTGGAAATCAGAACCGCCTGTCCTGATAAGCTCATATTTTTCAGCAATCGCATTGAGTTCTCCGCGGTATTTTTCATCTGCTGAATAATGGCCGATCTCCACGCCGTCGATCTTGCCCTTTTTCGCAAGCTCCTCAAGAAGCTCAATATTGTCATACTGGGCAGGATGAGCCATTACAGCCACTCCTCTTGCGGTATGAATAAGGTCGATAACGAAGTTGACATCAGGATACTCACGTTCAACATAGCATGAACCCTTCTTCGGGTTAAAGAGCTCACTGTCAAGCTTGCCGTAGAACTCAAGTGCGTATCCGTAGTCAATAAGCGCACGCATGATGTGCTGCTTGAATATGCTCTTTGAAGCTGTTGTGTGCTTGAGGATGCTTTCGATGGTAATGGGGTACTTCTCCATGACCTTCTCGATCATTTCCTTTGAGCACGCCTTTCTGATCTCACAGGATTTAAGGCACAGACCTTCAAGTCTGTCCGGTTTCTGCGGAGCGTAGCAAAGAATATGTACTTTTCTGTTTCTGTCCTTGTCCCATGCAGAAAGCTCAACGCCGTGGAGTATCTTGACTCCTTCGCGCTGTCCGAGCACATCTGCTCTTGAAAACGAAGCCATGGTGTCGTGATCGGTGATAGACAGCAGGTCTATACCGGTGCGTTTCGCCTGTGAAATAATGTCCTCGATGCCGAGTGAACCGTCGGATAACTTTGTATGACAGTGCAGATCGCAGATCATTGTTCAAACCTCTTTTCAACGCCGCAAAGCTCTTTGCATAATAAATCAGCCAGCGGCAGACAAAATTGTATACTGCATTATATGTGTTAAAATCATAATAAAGTATATACAGTAATAACAATTATATCATATCTTATGACAAATTTCAAGTATTTTGTGCATTTTTTTAAAACTAAGGGCTTGTAAAATATGTAATCAAATAAAATCCGGCTGTATTACGTCATTGTAAAGCGGCATAAAGCTCGCCCTTCCTGAAGCCCGTCTCCTTTGCAACAGCTTTGCAGGCATCTGTCGGTTTCTCTCCCATGTCCATGAGCTTCTTCACCTGTTCAACTGCCTGCTCAAGTGTCATTTCCTCTGCATCGGGACTGCCGCCTTTGACTACGAGCACATACTCTCCGCGCGGCTCATGCTCCGAATAGTAGCTTACCGCCTCTGCAAGAGTGAAGCGCAGAGTCTCCTCGTGGAGCTTCGTTATCTCACGGCATATCGAAATCTGCCTGTCCGCTCCAAAAAAGTCCGCAAGGTCATCAAGAGTTGTGCGGAGCTTATGCGGAGCCTCATAGAATATCATCGCAGCTGTCTCACCGCGGAGCCGCCCGAGCTGTTCTTCTCTCTCCTTCCTGTTCACGGAGAGAAAGCCCTCGAATGTGAAGCGGTCAAGGTGGATGCCCGAAAGAGCCGCCGCAGTTACAACTGCCGACGGGCCAGGAACGGCTCTCACATCTATTCCGTTTTCATAAGCAAGCTTAACAAGCACCTCTCCGGGATCAGAAATACACGGCATACCTGCATCAGTCACAACTCCGCAGCTCTCACCTGCAAGAAGCCTGTCGATAATGCGCTGTGCATCAGCGCGTGAACTGTGCTGATGGAAGCTCACAAGCTCGTTCTTTATCTCATAACGTGTAAGAAGCTTCAGCGTGACACGGGTATCCTCGGCACAAAGAAAATCGACCTCCGCAAGCATACGAAGCTGGCGGAGCGTTATATCCTCCATATTGCCGATAGGCGAACCGATTATATAAAGTGTACCGCTCATTCCTGCTCCTTTCCCACAGCATATATCCTTTGCAGCTCATCCGTGAAGCCGTCACCGCTGCGGATATAGAGCTGCTGCTCTATCTTCATAAACGGCTTTGAACCTTTTTTCCCCTCTATCAGGAACAGCCACGGTGCTTCATCTGCGTTCTTTGATACCATACGAAGACGTTTCGGCTCGATATTGTGTGATTTCATTGCGTATATCACGTCGCTCAGACGCTCCGGACGGTTGCATACGCACAGCCTGCCTCCGAATTTCAGCAGCTTCTCCGCCGCCGCACATACATCATCTATTGTGCAGAGTATCTCATGCCTTGCAATACGCTGTGCGGTTATGGCACTCTGAAAGCCTGCATTGTCCGCTTTATAAGGCGGATTGCAGGTAACAAGGTCAAGCTGTCCGAGAGGTGCGCCCTCCCACAGCTCTTTCAGGTCAGCACACACGGGCACTATCCCGACAGTCTCGCTTCGCTCCATTCCAAGACGAAGCTGTTCTATCGCGCCCTCCTGTATGTCAACAGCATAGGTCACCTGCGGCGGACGGTGCTTCTGCATTATCAGCGGAATGATACCGCAGCCTGTACCGAGATCGCATACCTTATCCTTTGCGCGGTACATTGAGAAGTCCGCCAGCAGAAAAGCGTCTGTACCGAAGCGGTGGTCGCTGCTTGCACAGACATATATCCTATCTGTCAGTTTTTCGTATTTGTATTCCATGCTTATAATATTGTTCCTCCGCCGACTACGATGTCTCCGTCATACAGTACCACAGCCTGTCCGCTTGTAACAGCTCTTTGAGGCTCATCAAATTCGACTCTGTATCTGCCATCCCCGATATACGATACAACAGCAGGCTGTTCGTGCTGTGAATATCTTGTCTTGGCTGTCACGCGCATCGGAGCCGTCAGCTCGTCTACGGAGATAAGATTGAAGTCCTCTGCAATTAGCGAATCTGTATACAGGTCAGACTCGCTTCCGAGCGTTACCGTATTCGTCTCTGCATCCTTGCGTACTACGTATGCAGGCTTGCCGAGCGATATGCCGAGGTGCTTGCGCTGACCTACGGTATAGCATATCACGCCCTTGTGCTTTCCGAGAATGTTTCCGTCCATATCGGTGAAGCTGCCATGCTTCGGGACAATGCCGCTGAATCTGCTGATGAATCCGGCATAGTCTCCGTCAGGCACAAAACAGATGTCCTGACTGTCAGGTTTGTCCGAGTTCACAAGTCCCACCTGCTCCGCAAGTGCGCGCACCCGTGACTTTTCAAGCTTTCCGAGCGGAAACAGCGTATGCGCAAGCTGGTCCTGCGTAAGTGAATATAATACATAGGTCTGGTCTTTACTGCGGTCAGCAGGCCGCTTCAGAATATATCGTCCGCGTTCCTCATCATACTCGATAACGGCATAGTGACCTGTTGCGATGAAGTCATATCCGAGCTCCATTGCGCGGTCAAGCATTGCACCGAATTTGACATGGCGATTGCACTCTATGCAGGGATTAGGAGTCCTGCCGCATATATAGCTCTGTGCAAACCGCTCCATAACATCTGCACGGAAGTATTCAGTGAAGTCGAAAACAAAGTGCCCGAAGCCGAGCTTTTCCGCCACTGCCTTTGCATCTGACACATCCGACAGGGCACAGCAGGTCTTGCCGTCCTGTACTGCCTCAGCAATGTCCGCATCGCCGAACATCCTCAGTGTCACGCCCGTGACATCATATCCTCCGTCTCTCAGGAGCATAGCGGCAACAGAGCTGTCAACTCCGCCGCTCATCCCGACCATTACCTTATTCATTTTCCATATCCTCAAACAGCGAACGCACCTCTCCAAGCTCCATGAAGCTGTGATCCGCCAAAGACTTTATCTTTTCCCATTCCGCATCAGACGCCTTATCGTAAACTGCTGCCGTAATGAAGCCTGCACCCGATGCTGTCTCTATGCAGTGGATCGAATCCTCAATAACAAGTGTTTCCGAAGGTGCTGTGCCGAGAAGCTCAGCCGCTCCGAGAAAAATATCAGGAAATCCCTTACCGTTCGGATATTCCTTGTCTGTGAGCAGAAATGACATTCCGTCAAGGATACCGCATCTTCTCATGGCTGCCTCGGCAAGTCCCTTATAGGTAGCCGTTGCAGTTCCGTATGGTATCCCTTTTTCGTCAAGGAAGGCGATCAGCTCAGCCGCTCCTTTTTTTAACGGGATATTGTGCTCGTACTCCTCGCGTACAAGCTCCTCTATACGGCGGATGATCTGCTTTGGTGTCATATCAAGCCCAAAACTGCTTATCATGAACTCCGCTGCATTTTCTATCGTCATCTGCTTTATCTTCCACGAAATCCCTGAAGGCGGATCGGTAACTCCCTGCTCCACGAGAAATCTGCGGTCAATATCGAACCACATCCCCATTGAGTCTATAAGTGTTCCGTCAAGGTCAAGAATTACTCCCTTTATCAAGATGCTTCCTCCGTTGTATTCTGTTCTTCATCTGCCGATTCTGCAGCAGGCTTCGGCTCATTCAGAACGTCAAGGTTCTTTCTGAACCATATCCGTGAATCTTCTTCAAAAAGGCGGGTTGCCTTGATCCATCCTTCTTTCTGTTCGGCGGTAGTGTAGTCCGCTCCTGCCGATTCCTCATTTCCGCAGAGTACAACAGCCTGCCTGTCCATACTTTCGTATATGCGCGTAAAGCGTTCAATTTCATACGTTACGTTTCCTGCAAGCGGATCGGCAACGTGTACTACACCTGCCTCAAAATCAAAGCCGTAGACTACCACACAATGCTGCATGGGATTGAAGTTCAGGTCTTCTCCGCAGCCGAGTGTGAACTCGTATTCCTTGTGTGTTTCTGCCTGATTGATAGTCGTCCAGACGACAGCAGGTCTGCCCTGCTCTATCTGATAGTATACTGCCTCTATCGGGCTGCCTGTGATATTTACCGCATACCAGTCCGAACCAAGATAGCTGAAATAGTCGTCGGCTGCCCTGACTATGACGGGCGCATTGCAGCCGAATCCGTTGTTGCTGCGCGGATCACCGAGATATGCATCATTCATCGTATAATAGCCCACCTGATCGTTAGCCATGAAGATGTCCGCCATCTCGACCTTGTCCGCACTGAAGCCGTAGAAGTTAAGCAGCTCTGTCAGCGCGGTGATCTCACAGCCTGTCGGCAGCTCTGGTGTCTGAAGCAGAGCATCGACATTCACGGCGCACTTTGTCCCGAGCTCATAATCCTCAGGCATTGCTGTGTCAATTTCTATCCTGAGCGGAGCTCCGTACTCATTGGTAGCTTCGGTCGGCTCTGTAACAGGCTCCGTGGCTGCTGTTGTAACGGGCGCTGTGGTCACAGGAGGCAGAGTTGAAGCGATGGTTGCGCCCTCGACCACATTTTCTCCCTCAAGACGCAGTATGCGTCCTTTACATGATGTCACTGATGCTGTGCATATAATTGCAGCTATTGCTGCACACACAAGTTTTTTCATATTCTCACTCCAGGTCTATCGCTATCTTCGCTCTGTAATCATCAGCCGCGGAGGTCACTGTATCAAGTGCAAGACCGTATATGTCCGAAGCTCTTTCCTCAAGCTCGGCAAACCGTCTTGTCACGCTGTTCTTCTGTGAAAGCTTGGCAGGCGACGAGCCATACGGAATGGCTGCTCTGCCCTTTGCCGCCGCAAGTATTTCCCTGCCCTTTTCATTGAAGGCAAGGATACGTCCGTACGGAGGCATATGAGTCATATCCTCACGCGTTATACCGATTATCAGCGAAAGAAGTATACGCCTGATACGTGCCATTGTATATCTTTTGGTTTTCACCAGACAGAGCAGCTCATCAAGTGAGCCTGCCATTCTTGCGCCGTATATCCTGTTTTCAAGTCCCTGCGCCACATCGCTTATCTGTGCTATTTCTTCAACCGAGGACATTCTGAGCTTGTACAGCATCACTCTTTCAAGGCACTCAAGCTTCGCAATGCCGCCACTTTCCGCGGCTTCACTTACAGCCTCTGCCCATAGCTCGGGCATTATATCCGCAAGCTCGGAACGATCCGCACCTTCAAGTATCTTACCGCGTATGTAAGAAGCACTGGCATAGCCGCCGTCATCAGTATCCGCGTCGTGTGCTGCTCCCTCACGTCTGACAGTAAAGGGCTTCATCGGTGAGTGAAAAGTCTTCAGTGCGTGGAGATACTCAATAGCAAGAGTATTGTTCGGCTCAGAGACTACTGCCGCTGCTTCGGGATATACACCGTTCAGCACCGAGCTCAGTGCACGGGGATAGGTATATCCCTTTTCCATTATGTCCTGTATCTCAGCTTTGCGCGAGCCTGCAATCTCATCTATCCTCTCAAGAGCTTCCGAGAGCTTTTCAATGTCTCCGCACTCGCTGCCGAAACTGAGCTCGTCCACAACTCCAAGAGAATTGAGCAGCCACACTGCCCCTGCAGCGAAGTTCTCTGCCGACGACAGGCTGAACTGGACAGGCAACTCGATAACAAGGTCAACTCCCGACCTTACAGCAAGCCGCGCACGTCTGAGCTTGTCGATTATCGCAGTATCTCCGCGCTGGACAAAGCTTCCGCTCATAACGGAAACTATATGTGTTGCACCGTTTTTCCGTGTTTCATTTATGTGATACAGGTGACCGTTGTGGAACGGATTGTATTCGCAGATAAGACCGCTTATCTTCATTTATATACCTCGCACAAAAAACATTATATCCATATTATGCCTTATTTTTGCATATTTGTCAAGCAGACCGCACCAACGAAAAAGCAGGACACCCAAAGGTGTCCTGCTCAAATGTCATGTAATGCTTACTTTGAGATGAGCTCAAGTGTATCTCTTGCGATAAGAAGCTCCTCGTTTGTAGGTACTATCCATACCTCGATCTTTGAATCGGGAGTAGAAAGCTTTGTGAGCTTGCCTCTTATAGAGCGGTTGAGCTCCTTGTCGATCTTGATTCCGAAGTAATCCATACCTGTGCATACGCCCTCACGTACTTCCCATGAGTTCTCGCCGATGCCGCCTGTAAAGAGGATGGCATCAAGACCGTTCATGGCAGCAGCATAAGAACCGATGTACTTCTGTATCTCATATACGAGCATATCAGAAACGAGCTGTGCTCTTTCATTGCCCTCGTTTGCAGCAGACTGAACATCACGGTTATCCGAGCCTACGCCGGATACTCCGAGGAAGCCGGACTTCTTGTTCATGTACTCACTCATCTCTGAGGGAGTAAAGCCGTGCTTGTCCGCAACAAATGTAACAGCTGAAGGATCAACCGAGCCTGTACGTGTTCCCATTACAACACCGTCAAGAGGAGTGAAGCCCATTGAAGTATCAACAGACTTTCCGCCGTCAACAGCTGTGATAGATGAGCCGTTTCCGAGGTGGCAGGATACTATCTTGAGATCCTTGACATCCTTGCCCATAGCTTCTGCGAGAGCCTTGGATACAAAACGGTGAGATGTGCCGTGGAAGCCGTACTTTCTTACGTGGTAGTTCTCATAGTCATCATAAGGAAGTCCGAACATAAATGCCTTTGGGGGCATTGTCTGGTGGAATGCTGTATCAAATACAACGACCTGCGGTACATTTGCAGGGATAACGCTCTTGCAGGCACGGAGTGCAAGTGCATGAGCATGATTGTGTACGGGAGCAAGCTCGCGGAGCTCGTCTATCTTTTCGATTATCTCATCAGTTACGAGAACAGACTTATCGAAAACATCAGCTCCCTGTACTATACGGTGACCAACAGCGGAAATTTCTTCCATGCTGTCGATTACCTTTGCATCGCTCTTTGTAAGAGCCTCAACAAGCTTCATGAAAGCTTCGGTATGTGTCGGGAAAGCACAGTCCTCATCGAGAGTTCTTCCGTCAGCAGCCTTGTGTGCGATATGTCCGTCGATTCCGATACGGTCGCAGTTGCCCTTTGCGAGTACGCTCTCATCTTCCATATTGATGAGCTGGTACTTGAGTGAAGAGCTTCCTGCGTTAACAACTAAGATTATCATAATGCAGATTCCTTTCAGATTAATATTTTGCGTATGATATTATACCACAAAATTCCTCATAATGCAACAAAAAGATAATTATATTTCTGATTTAACAATCGAGCCTCTTTGCGATGATAGTCTCCACAGAGGCGAAGCTGTCAGTTATTCAGCGTTCTGCCGCTGAAAACTACATTTTCTCATTCATCATCTGAACAGTGAAAAAACCTTCTTCTCATACTGCTCCGACTCTATGGACAACACCTTGTAGCCGTCCTCCTCTATGACAGCTCTGATACGTTCCTCATCAAGCGGATGCTCCGAGATCACCTCGGTAATACCGCTCTCATGGGAGGAAGTCACCTTCTTCACGTCAAAGCTGCCGCTTATAGCTTCGTTTACGTGCGCCTCGCAGTGTCCGCACATCATGCCTTCTATTTTAAGCGTAGTTTTTATCATGATCAACACCTCCTTAATTTTATATTTCAGGCATATAATTGTCAAGCCTCACTGCTGCCTGACAACTCCGCCGACCATTCGGCTATGCGCTCTTTCATGCCGCTGATGTCGAGTATACCGTACGCAAAGCCCTTGCGGACAAGCTCGGGCGGTACATATTGGTCATACTTCTCAAACAGCGGTACCTCGTTCGGATATACAAGCTCTAACGGATCAAAGCTGACCTGTGCCTCCTCGGCGAGTATACGGAAGAATTCCTCGGGCTGCACCTTCATGGTGAACTGTATGTAATACGGACGTGCCGAATCCATGCCGCGCAATCCGAGCCTTTCGGCACAGCGGAGCTTCAGGAAGCGTTCCATTGCGAAAAATGCATACGTTCCGAGCCACGGGAACAATGCCCACATATTTCCGCCGAGACATATCAGCGGCGTATCCGTCAAGCCCGAATTGCGGGCTGACTGCCGTCCCTGCTCAAGCCGCAGAACTGCGTTCTTCATCAGATATGGGTAGCTCATATCCTCGCGCAGCACCTGCCGCATACGGAGAAGTATCTTCGTGTTGATGTCTCCGGGACAGTCGCCGAAGTATGCAGGCACCTTGCCTTTTATCTTTTCACAGTATACAAGACGGCGTTTGTGGTCTATCTCCTCGACAAGCCATACGTGTCCTGCTATCGCAAGCTTTTCGCCTACCGGCGGCGGACTCACGACAGTACCGAGCTCCTGTGAATCCCAGCGGACTGTGTACTCCTCATTTTCCTGAAATACCGCATAGAATTTGAAGCTGTTTATAATCCTCTCGCCTGCAAGTCCTACGATGAGTCCGCCCTCCTCCGTTCGCTGGATATGCTCTGTCTCAAGCAGATGACAAAGCAGGATGCGGAAATCATCCTGTGAAATGCGGTGGAAGTATTTCAGCGACAGCACCCGCGATGCAAGCTGTGCAGGTGTCAGCTCGCCGTTTGAAGCAAGCGTGCTCATGGTCTGGTGATACAGAAGCGAAAATGGCAGTCGGTCAAGCTTTGGCGGCTCTACCCAGTGCTCCTCCGCATATACCTGTATCAGAGCTATCCCCTGTATCAGCGTCCACGGAACTGTCTCAGGAAGCATTGAGCGCGGCTCGGGAAGCTCCTCGCGTATAACGAACCACATTTCGGGCGGCAGGTCGCGCCTGCCTGTGCGTCCCATGCGCTGAAGGAATGACGAAACTGTAAACGGCGCATTTACCTGAAAGGCTCTTTCAAGCCTGCCTATGTCGATGCCAAGCTCAAGAGTAGCCGTTGTACATGTTGTCATAAAGATGTCATCATCCTTCATCGCTGCTTCTGCTGTCTCGCGGTATGCAGCGGAAAGGTTGCCGTGATGTATAAGGAATCGGTCCGGCTCATGTTTTGCCTCGCAGTATGAACGGAGCGTGGTCGTGGCAGCCTCGCACTCCTCGCGTGAATTAAGGAATACGAGGCACTTTTTGCCGCGTGTATGCTCGAAGATATACCCCATTCCTGCATCGGCGTGCTCCGGAGCAGTATCCGTTTTCTCCTCAGGAACGGGCAGAGCTTCCACCTCCGCACCATCAGCGGGCTGATTCTCCTGCGAAATGTAGAAGTGCTCCATAGAAAGCCGCCACTTCACCTTTTTGCCTTCAATACGCGGTATTATCGTACCTCTGCCTGTACCGGAGGCAAGGAACTCTCCTGCAGCTTCAAGGTCGCCGATTGTTGCAGACAGACCTATCCTGCGCGGATTTGCTCCTGACAGTCTGCAAAGACGCTCTATCAGACAGAGCGTCTGTCCGCCGCGGTCACCGCGCATGAGCGAGTGCACCTCGTCAATGACGATAAAGCGCAGGTCACCGAACAGCTTCGGTATCAGCGAGTGCTTACGCAGCAGCATGGCTTCCAGAGATTCGGGTGTTATCTGCAATATACCCGAAGGATTTTTCAGCATCTTCGCCTTATGAGACTGTGCCGCATCGCCGTGCCAGTGCCATACAGGTATATCCGCTTCCTCGCATAGCTCCGTCAGCCGCGTGAACTGGTCATTTATCAGGGCTTTCAGCGGTCCGATATACAATGCTCCCACCGAGCGCGGCATATCCTCAGTAAAAAGAGTAAGTACCGGAAAAAAAGCAGCTTCTGTCTTGCCGGAGGCTGTCGATGCCGAAAGCAATACGTTTTCATCGGTGTTGAATATTGCTTCACCCGCAGCAGCCTGTATCGCGCGGAGCGACTCCCAGCCGTTCCGATATATGAAATCCTGAACAAACGGCGCATATCGGTCAAAAACGTTCATCCTGTCCCCCCTCGGAGCTGATATGTAATCTCAATTCTCATATCTCGAACTCTGCAAACTCGTCCTCGGTGCTCTCCTGCGATACTGAGGACGGCATATTCTCTGACATTATGAATTCACTGATATTGATGTGCGGATTCTGGTATACGATGTCAAGAAGCTCTATGAAATCGCGTATCACCTCACGCGGTGTGATGTGGCTGTCCGAGCCGATACGTCCGAATTCAAGCTTGATGAAGGCCACCATGTCCTCCTGTGTGATGTGTCGCTCGTAGCCGAAAAGTCCTGCATGGATGTCGGCAAGCTTCTCGGTGAGGACAAGCATCTCCTCATAAGTGAGCGGTGTGAGATGTATGACGGGCGCAAGCATATCCTTTACGCCTTCCCTGCCGAATCTTCCCTCGGCAAGCCGTGAACGCAGAGCCTCGTAGCTGTAGACTCCGCGCCGCGTATCCTCGATACACTGCGGAGTTCCTCCCATTATTATACCGAGATGCTTTGCCTTGCCCTGAAGTGTGTCATTGTACATGGTGAGAATCTTTTCATAGTTGTACTGGCGCGTAATTGCGTTAGGTATCTTGTATATATTCACAAGCTCGTCAATGAGCACAAGCAGTCCGCTGTATCCTGCACGCGTCAGAAAGGCGGCAAAGAGCTTGATATACTCATACCAGTCGTCATCCGTGATAATGATATTCACACCGAGGTCATTCTTCGCTTCGGTCTTGGTAGTGTATTCGCCGCGGAACCACTTCACTACCTTTGCCTTGCTCTCGTCATCGCCTGCCGCATACGAACGGTAGTATATCGTCAGCAGCTTTGCAAAGTCGAAGCCGTGTACCATTTCATTCAGTGCTGCTATTACCTCGAATATCTTCTTCTCAACAGCAGCTTCAAACTGCGGTGAATCAGCGGAAAGCCCCGTTTCGGCGGCTGTTTCCGACTGCACGCTGCTTATCCAGCGGTCGAGGATAAGCGTGAGAGCTCCGCCGTCGGGACGCGTCTTTGTGGACATATTGCGTATGAGCTCCTTGTACGTGGCAATTCCCTGCCCCTTTGTGCCCTGGAGACGCCGCTCGGGAGAGAGGTCGGCATCGACTACGACAAAGCCTCTGTCCATAACGTGAGCACGTATCGTCTGAAGAAGAAAGCTCTTTCCGCTTCCGTATTTTCCCACAATGAAGCGGAAGGATGCTCCCCCGTCCTCAATTATGTCCACATCGTGGAGCAGAGCGTCTATCTCGACTTCTCTCCCGACGGTTATGTATGGCAGTCCTATCCTCGGAACAACGCCGCCCTTAAGCGAATTTATTACTGCGGAAGCTATTCGCTTCGGCACAGCCGGTCTGTTATTTTCAGGCATTGTATTCACCTCTTATATATAGTTTTTAAGCTCTTCGGCGTAGTCCGCGATGACCTCGGGAACATCTGCGGTGCAGTCGATGACCGTATCTGCAAAAACATCGTAAAGCTTGTCATTAATGCTGTCTGCGAGCAGTGACGGCATAACGCCTGCCCCCTTTGCGGCAGACGACCAGTCCCCTCCCTCAAGCAGCACGCGAAGAAAGAGCCTTTCGCTGTCATCAAGCGGAGTGTCGCTCACTGCTTCATCAGCCTTTACGGGAAAATTCTCAGGCTCGGGTGTGGGAACATCAGGCTCCTCGTCAACTATCAGTCTGTCTCGTGTAACATCGGCGGCAGCCCGTATCCCTGCGAGCTTTGAAAGGTCGATCTCGATCCTTTTCGCTTCGGAAAGCCGCTTCTCCGCATCTATTTCATCAAGCACCTTTTTTATCAGCTCTGCCGTTGACTTGGATACCTCCGCAGGTCTGAGCCTGTATCGGAAATCATAACGCTCACGCATCAGGTGATCGAGCATCTTCATCAGCTCACCGAGCTGCTGGCTGCGGCTCCTGCTGCCGTAATACCGGTAACACCGCCACACGCCGTTGCGGCAGGTGTAGGTGTGTATGAGATTCAATGTGTAGTCCGTACTGCGGACGGTGTTTCTGTCGTAGAATACCGCCGACTCGAAAAGTCGGCAGTTCATCTCGGTGGGATGCCCGAAAAGCTTGTCACACAGTGACTTCTTTCTGTGTCCGCGGAAAAACTCAGACAGGCTGCGGAACACTCTTACTGCCGCAGTTTTAAATTCTGCGGCATTTGCAATGTAATAACGTGACTGTCCGAACGGATAGCCCGAGAGGTAATCAAGTGCGGCAAACAGTTCGTCGTCCGAGCTCTCCTCCCAGTTCAGCAGTCTCAGCAATGAGCTGTCATACAGCATATCAGGCATATCCGCAATGCTCTGCGGGTCAAGCTGTTCGTATACGCAGTAATCGACCGTCCACTGGTGCAGATGCTTTTTCAGTTCTGCGTTCGTACCGCCGTATGCTTCCGCAAGGCGCTTCAGCAATACGATACGTTCCTGCGGTGATTCAGCTCCTATGCCGTTTATCAGTTCGTAGGCACGCATATACACAAACGGTATCGGAGCAGCGGCATATTCGTTTTTCCAAAGCCGTGCCCTCCACGAAAAAAAGCCGCGGAGCTGTTCTGTTTCAAGGTCACGGTAGGTAGGATAATACCGTACGAAGTCTGACGTATACTCATATACATCGCTGAAATCCTCCATGAATCTGCCCTGAGTATAGAACAGCCACGCAGAGGTCTTCCAGTAAGCCTCAGGCGTGTACGCGAGAGCTTTCATATCCTTTATCTTCTGCGGTGTTTCGGGAGTCTGTATCTGTGAGGCGCGTTTCAGTATCGGCTGGTCGGTGTATACTTTATCGCGGAATGCACGGCTCCCGAGCAGCTTTTCATCGTGCAGCACAGAATCAAGTATGTCTTTCACGTCCGACATTTTCACGCCCCCTTTTCAATATCTTTACCTTTTATTATAGCACAGCTTCTGCCGATTGTCAAACCTTTGTTCGCCGTATAAAATATATTGCACAAACTGATCTGATGTGATATAATTGCTGTATCATACAAGCGACAGATCAGTTTTGACATACTCATTCACAATTAAATTTGTCAGGAGGAAGAAAATGGAATTACTGAATGATAGAATTGAAAAAATTCTGACGGAGCGCTTTTCAAAGGACAGCCTCATCTCTTTGGCAACGGCAGTTGATAATATGCCTTATGTCCGTACTGTTGATGCCTTTTACGCCAATGGTTCATTCTATGTTCTGACACACGCCTTGTCAAACAAGATGAAACAAATTCAGGTCAATCCGCATGTTGCAATTTCAGGAGACTGGTTTACAGCTGCCGGAACAGGTATCAGCCTTGGCTATTTCGGCAAAGAGGAAAACAAAGAGATCGCAGATACAATGAAATACTATTTTTCCGAGTGGATAGATAACGGTCATAATAACTTTGACGATGAGAACACCATAATTCTTCAGATCAGATTAGTCAAAGGTACGGTAGTATCAGATAACAAATGGATCGATATTGACTTTACAGAAGCAACTTGAACCGTCTTTTGCTCACCTGTTGATCGGCAGGCCGCCGGACTGACACGTATCAATACCGCATAAGCAGCCGTGTGACCGGCTGCTTTTTTGTACCCCGTTAAGAGACTGCCGGACGCAGAAAGAACAAAACTTCGGATCTCTCTTGATTTTTCATTTGCGGTGTGATATAATACAGTGAGAACATACTTTCTTCAGGAGGTGATGACGTGGAAGACAGAACATATATCGCTATTGACCTTAAATCCTTTTATGCCTCGGCAGAGTGCGTGGACAAGCGGCTTGACCCGCTGAATGCTCTCCTCGTCGTTGCCGATCCGAGCCGCACCGAAAAAACGATATGCCTTGCTGTCTCACCTGCACTCAAGGCTTACGGTTTATCGGGCAGATCCCGGCTGTATGAAGTCATACAGCGTGTTGACGAGGTCAATGCCGAACGCCGCCGCAAAGCTCCGCACGGAAGATTTTCAGGAAACTCCTGCCTCGCTGATGAACTGAGCTCCGACAGCTCTCTCAAACTCGACTTCATTACAGCTATGCCGCGCATGGCGCGATATATGGAGCTAAGCACGAAGATATACGAGATCTACCTTCGCTATGTCTCTCCCGAGGATATGCACATCTACTCAGTTGATGAGGTGTTCATTGATGCGACCGATTACCTCCGCACCTATAAGACCGACGGCAAAGGGCTCGCACGCATGATGATAAGTGATGTCCTTGCCGAGACAGGCATTACTGCGACCGCGGGCATCGGCACCAACCTCTACCTGTGTAAAATTGCCATGGATATTGTGGCAAAGCATCTCCCTCCCGATGAGAACGGTGTACGTATCGCCGAGCTTGACGAGATGTCATACCGCCGTCTGCTGTGGGATCACAAGCACATAACCGACTTCTGGCGCGTTGGCAGCGGCATCAGCAAGCGGCTTGCTGAGTATGATATGTATACTATGGGAGATATTGCACGCTGTTCCGTAGGAGACAGATTCGACAGACTTAACGAAGACCTTCTGTACAAGCTTTTCGGTGTGAATGCCGAGCTGCTTATCGATCATGCATGGGGGTGGGAGCCATGCCGCATATCCGATATCAAATCATACCGCCCTGTAAACAGCAGTCTCAGCTCGGGACAGGTGTTGAAAACGCCATACGAAGCAGAACGTGCGCGGCTCATAGTCCGCGAGATGACCGATCTCCTGAGTCTCGACCTCGTATCAAAGGGACTGGCCGCCGATCAGCTCGTTCTGACCATCGGCTATGATGTCGAAAACCTCAAAGACAGCGAACGACTTAGCTGCTATAACGGCGGATTCAAAAGCGACCGCTACGGACGGCGCGTACCGACCTCTGCACACGGCTCCGTCAATCTTGGCAGGTTCACTTCCTCATCACGGCTTATGACCGAAGCCGTAGGGAAGCTGTACGACCGCATCGTTAACAGCTCCCTGCTGGTGCGAAGGATGACCATTGCCGCCAATCACGTTATTCCCGAATCAGACATACCGGAGGAACCTCCGCGTCAGCTTGATTTCTTTACGAACGCCGACTCGGTACAGGAAATCATTGACAATGAAAACGCCGCTCTCGAAAGAGAACGTGCCATTCAGCAGACCGTCATCAGTCTGAAGAAACGATTCGGACGCAATGCTGTCCTGAAGGGGATGAACCTTGAGGACGGAGCAACTGCCATTGAACGCAACGCTCAGATAGGCGGACACAAAGCCTGAGCCATGCATAGAATAATTGTACATAGGTATTCCACATCGCCTGTTGCAAAAATCGTCTCATTATGCTATAATGAATTCAGGTATCCACCATTTCCGCCAATTCCCAAGGAGGTACAGCTTATGTCCGGCAAGCTCGAGGAAAAGATAAACTCCCTCGTTGATACGCTTATCAGCGACTACGGCAACGACCGTACTATCGACAAAACTGTCACATTCGACCACCCCGACAAGGAAAAGGTCATTGATATCATCCTGCGTCTCAGGAATATCATCTATCCCGGTTATTTCAAAAACGACCGCTTTAACCTATACACTGTCAGAAGTAATATTTCAGTTCAGCTTGAGGACATCATTCACAACCTCTCTCAGCAGATTTCAGTCGTTCTGCGCTATAACTCCGATTTTGAGAACGCTCCTCAGCACATCATTGAACAGACCGCAGAGGAAAAGACTCTCGCTTTTCTTGATAAGCTCCCGATGATAAGAGAGTATATCGCCACAGATGTCGAGGCTGCTTTTCTCGGAGACCCTGCCGCCTTCAACAAGGAGGAGATAATCTTCTCATATCCGGGACTGTTTGCCATCCTCGTAAACCGTATCGCTCATGAGCTTCATCTGCTCGGAGTACCGCTTATCCCGCGTATCATGACCGAACATGCCCACAGCGTTACGGGTATCGATATCCACCCCGGAGCTTCAATAGGCAGATACTTCTTCATTGACCACGGTACAGGAATAGTAATCGGCGAAACGACCGAGATCGGCGATAATGTCAAGATATATCAGGGCGTGACTCTCGGTGCGCTCTCAACACGCGGAGGTCAGCTCCTGAAAAACCGCAAGCGTCATCCTACGATAGAGGACAATGTTACCATATATTCAGGCGCATCAATTCTCGGCGGAGAAACAGTCATAGGCCATGATGCAGTTATCGGAGGCAACGCCTTCATCACAAAATCTGTTCCCGCAGGTGCAAGAGTCAGCATAAAGAATCCTGAGCTGAAAGTCAACTTCTCCTCGGATAAGCCCGTACAGCAGACAGAACTTCCGCAGGATGAGAAATGGTCTGAAAGCAAGTAAAACTCGATATATCCGCAAGAATGTCCGTATATAAATTTTGCCCCGAAGCAGTCTGTGCTGCTTCGGGGCATTGTTTTTACATCGCCGTGTTAAAACATATCAGCTATGCACCTTATACGCCTTTTCTATCAGTCGTATCTGAGTGCATCGATAGGATTCATCTTTGCTGCCTTGCTTGCAGGATAATATCCGAAGAATACGCCTG
The DNA here is from genome assembly GCA_024403935.1 of Ruminococcus sp. Taxonomy (GTDB): domain Bacteria; phylum Bacillota; class Clostridia; order Oscillospirales; family Ruminococcaceae; genus Ruminococcus. The sequence continues at coordinate 18,594 of JAKSQV010000016.1, forward strand.
TCAGCATGGAGAAGATGATAGAAATTATTATGGCAGGAATTGACGGTACCATGGTTATTGTGCCAAGCACCTGCTTTGCAGTCGGTATCTGATTGATGACAAAGTTCGCTATCACGCCTGCAAGGAAGCCGTTGAAAAGTCCGAGGGCCAGACCGATCAGTCCGCCGATAAGGCACATTATCATTGCCTCCGTTACAAACTGTATCCTGATAGTCGTTTTCTTTGCGCCGAGTGCTTTTCGTATTCCTATTTCGCGTGTACGCTCCGTAACGCTTACAAGCATGATATTCATGACTCCCACGCCGCCGACAATGAGCGAGATAGATGCGATAACGGCTACGAATATGGTGATGATGTTTATCACAACATCGATTATCTTCATCGTATCCTGATTGCTCTGAACGATAGTCATGAAATTCTTGTTTGTCGAGTATTTCTCGTTAAAGAAATCTTTGATGTGCTGCTTTGCAAGCTTGCCGTCAGTTTTCGGATCGTAGGAGAGCACCCAGCCGAATTCGTACTGCTCGCCGTATTCATTATTGATCTCTCTTGCTATCGAGTTCGGGATATATACAGGAGTTACCGTATCGTCCTCGTTACTGCTCAGCGCACCGTTTATCATTGAATTATATGTGCTGACTCCGACAATGGTGAACTCATACGACAGTCCGTTCTTCTCTGCTATGAGCTCGATCTTCTGACCGATCGGATCCTCGTCGTTCTTGAAATACTGTCTCACAAAGATGTTAGATACTACGCAGGTATGCTTCTTCTGCGAAACATCATCCATCGAGATCATTCGTCCTGCAAGTATCCTTACCCCGTTCTGGTCAAGAGTACCGTTGTAAGCACCTACCAGATTAATTCTGAGATCCTTGCCGAGAGAATTCTTGAGTGAAGCGTTTCCGATAGGATTCTCCGCTGCTACACGCAGCTCAGGATACTCCTGTGTAAGCTCTTCGAGCGTCGAGTATGAAATGAGATCATCAGCAGTGTATACTGTATCTATGGTGTCGTAATAGCTTTCCGATCTGGTCGTGACGAATACTCCGATGAGATTTGAGCCGAGTGAATTGAGAGTCGTAGTGATAGTTGAGCGCAGAGTCGTTCCGAGAGTCGTTATCGTTATCACAGCACATATTCCGATGATGATTCCGATCATCGTAAGCAGTGAACGAAGCTTGTTTGACAGTATCGAGCTCAACGACATTTTCAGGTTTTCAAAAAGATTCATTCAGTACTCACCTCCGTTTCAGACACCGCAGACTCAGACGTTCCCTTTGTCGTTTTGCCTGTATCAGAGATGATTGAACCGTCGCTTATTGTAATGATACGCTCCGTTTCAGCCGCAAGCTCGGGACTGTGCGTGATAAGAACAATGGTCTTGCCCTCCTCATCGTGGAGCTTGTGGAAGATGTCCATTACAAGATGTCCTGTCTTACTGTCGAGAGCACCCGTAGGTTCATCTGCAAGAATAATAGACGGATTGTTTGCCATTGCTCTTGCTATGGCAACACGCTGCTTCTGACCGCCCGAAAGCTCATTCGGCTTATGCGTATATCTGTCATCCATATTAACGAGCTTCAGAAGCTCCATAGCCCGTTCCTGACGTTCTTTCTTCTTTACGCCTGCATACAGGAGCGGAAGCTCTACATTTTTGAGAGCGTTAATTCTCGGGATAAGGTTGAAGGTCTGGAAAACAAATCCTATCTCCTTATTCCTTATTGCACTGAGCTGCTTATCATTAAGGCGGCTCACGTCGGTGTCATTGAGGAAATATGTACCCTCGGTCGGTCTGTCGAGTGCGCCTATCATATTCATGAGCGTACTCTTTCCCGAACCCGAAGCACCGACAATGGCAACAAATTCACCCTCGTGTATATCAAGGTCTATGCCGTTGAGTATCTGCAGCTCATTCGGCTGACCGATATAATAACGCTTGATGATATTTCTCATCATTATCAGTTTTCTTGCCATATTACTCTCCCTCATCCGTTTCGGGCTCGGAATACGGCTCGGCAATGGCTATCTCTTTGCCGTCGGTAATGGCAAAAGACTTAACATCCGTGAGAATGATATCGCCATCGTTAAGTTCATCGGAGATTATCTCAGTAAGATAGTTTGTCTCCATGCCCTTCTCGACCTTTACTTCTTTTGCCTTGTAGCCGTTGCTTCCGTTTTTCTCGGCTACAAAAACAGAATATGTATCATCAGAATTATGCATTATTGAGTCATAGGGAACAGCAAGCACGTCTTCCTTGCTGTCAAGAATTATCTTTGCCTTGGCAGTCATTCCGATGAGAAGCTTATCAGCTCCCTCATCTATCACTATTTCTGCGGAGTATCCGCCATCCATTTCGCCGGTATACATATTGAGCTCTCCGCTGTTGATATTTACAACGCGCTCAACCTTGCCGGAAAATTCTTCCTCGCCGGTCGCAGTGGTAGTGATAACAGCCTTCTGTCCTTCCTTGACGCTGAGAATATCTGCCTCTTTTATGGTGACATTTATTCTGAGTGCGGAAGTATCCTCTATTGTCATCAGAGTCTCAGCCTTCGGAATACTTCCTTCGGCTATGTTCAGAGCTGTGACAATACCGTCTCTGGGAGCCTTAACAGTGCAATTATCTATCATCTCAGCAAGCTTGTCAAGCTCATCCTGAGCTGTACTGTCCTTGCTGAATTTCTCGTCATCAATAGCATCCTGAGCAAGCCCTATCGCAGCATCAGAAGACTTCACTGCATCATTGTATGCATCCTTCGCAGACTGCACAGCATCATCATAAGAGCTCAACGTGTCGCCGAAAGTCTCATACTGAGCCTTAGCCTCCTCGTAATACTGATAGTACATATCAGCAGCTTCATAATTGCCTTCATCGAAAAGGCTGCTGTATTTTGCGTAATTGTCATCAACTGTCTCTCCGAGCTTTCTGTACTTTTCATAAGCTGAGTCTCTCGCAGATACGGCACTGTCAATTCCGCGCTGCGCCTTGCGGAGAAGGTCATTTTTCTGCTCCTTTGCTTCCTGAAGGGCACGCTGGTTCTTATCATGGAAGCTCTCCTGCTTTTCATTGGACATATCAGCAGATTCTTTCAGCTTGTCATACTGCTCCTGAAAACTTGTGCTGTCAAAGACACAAAGCACATCGCCCTCCTTGACCGCACTTCCCAAACCTACATTGAGCGACTGTACCTTTGATGTCACCTCGCTTGTGACATTTACGATATTCGAGCCCTCAACAGTACCTGAAACGCTGATGTAGTTCTCAACATCAGTATGCTCCATCGTATAGGTCGTGACAGGAACATTAATGATATCATTGATCCCGCACGATGCTCCCCCGCAAAGCAGAGCAGCAGACAATGTCAGAGCAGCTGCTGTCCTCAGAATTAATCCTTTGTTCATATAAAGAATACTCCTTTCATCCTTAATATTGACAATTATATCACAGACTTACAAGTTTGTCAATATTTTCACGAAATAATACACAGCAAAATTTCTGTGATACATAGCTATATATCCGCTGAACCGCTGTTTTCTGTATTATCTGTATTGGTACAGTCCATATTGTAACACATTATTCTGAGTTTGTCAAGTAAAAAAAGCTCTGACCGCAATAAATGGTCAGAGCTTTTTTAATTTTTTTGCTTTGTATGATTACTTTATCCTTCTTGCCTCGATATAGAAACGCTTGTCATCAGCGTGTCCCATAGAAAAGGTCTTTCGTGGAAGCGCTCCGTCCTTGATTACAGTCGGGAACAGCTCCGATTTGTCCATATCAGGAAGTATCAACGCGATACCGTTATGCTTCTCAGCAAGTGCCTTTACATTTTCAATGCCGTGGATATAATCTATCTTTCCGCCCTTTTCCCTGATATAGCCGTCAAGGTATTTCTGGAGCGAGCCTACTGAGAGATTTGATGAAGGATTATGGATATAAAGCTTCTTTTCGCTGCCGCGGCAGACAATGTTCACCCACTGTGATGAAGGCTCCTCTGACAGGGCAAGTGATTCGATAAGACCTGCAATAAGGTCATCGCAGTCAACATCATACACAAGGCGGTATATAGCCTCAAATTTGAGTGCATCGCTGTGGAGGTCAACTATCTCTGCAAGTGCATATCTTGCAGGATGATTCGAGAAGTCCTTGTCGGGCTCTGCCTTTTTGAGCTGTTCATAATACTCCTTCGCCGTTGCGAGCGAGTGATTGCCGTCGCCCATCGCATAAAGCACAACAGGCTGTCCGTTCAGACCATGCTTACTGTTGAAGGCTTCAGCATCAGCCAGTGCCGAAAGAGCAGAATCAATCTTTTCCTGCGCTGCCTCATCGACAAGATAGCCGCTTATACTGCCGCCGTTCTGCATGAGCTCTGTCTCATACAGCTTCTTCATTGAGTTCTTGTCAAGAGCTCCGATGACAGTATCCTCGGGATCATCAATGAGTATCATAATATGCGGAAGCTCAAGAGGAGCACCGTTTCTTACCTTGATTCTCGGAGGGATACGCTCTATTACGGTAGCTTCGGTAGCACGCACCTCAGAAGTGCTTCCCTTGGAGAAATCATACTTCTCAAGGTCGATAGCACCAATAAGTCCCTTGCGGACAATGCCGTTGCTCTGTACGCGCTCCACATATACCATAGCGTTCTTGTACTCAGTAAAAACGCCGTCAGCTATATACTTGTCCATAGCAGTGTGGATATTGCCGATACGCTCGGAAACATCACTGTCCTCAAGATAAAGCTCGGGAAGGATAAGGCTCAGCGTTGACGGTGCTGTTCCGACCTTAGCTGTAACAGCGTCCCAGTATTCGGGCTCGCTCGTATACTGGTCGCAGGCGATAACAGCCCACTTGTTCATATCGACAGTGTCGTTCGGGATAAGAATATCCGCGTTGTGAAATGCAGTTGAATTCATCTCAGTTCTCCTTTATTGATGATAATAATTTATTCAGTTCCTGATTCAGACGTGAAACGGGAAGTCCCACCACGTTGAAATAGTCGCCGTTTATCTTTTCTACGAGCAGTGCCCCCCTGCCCTGTATGCCGTAGCCGCCGGCCTTGTCGTAAGGCTCATCGGTTGAAATATACGCCTCTATCTCATCTTCTGAAAGCTTGCGGAACGTGACATCTGTCGTCTCGGAAAAAGATACGGTGGAGCTTCCGTTCATTATGGTGCAGCCCGTAACAACCTGATGTGTGCGTCCTGACAGCAGCTCCATATAGCCGCGGCACTGCTCCTTGTCAGCAGGCTTGCCGAGTATCTCTCCGTCAGCAATAACGGTCGTATCGCAGCCGATAACTATTGCATCGGGATTTTTCAGCGATACCGACAGTGCCTTTATTGTTGAAAGGTACTCTGAAGCAAGCATAGGCGGTATGCCTTCGGGTATCGTCTCGTCCGCATCTGTGGAAACGGCTGTAAAGCTGTCCGTGATGAGCTTCATGAGCTCACGCCTGCGCGGTGATGCGGAAGCAAGTATTATATTCATATTCAACATATCTCCCTAAAACAATCAATAGTGTTATTCTATCACATTTGCTCTCCAATGTCAACAGCGACAATTTCCATTTCATCATATCATTGACAAATCCTGCTGTTTCAGATATAATATTTTTTAGCACTATTATGGAGGGATACTATGAAATACGGTCTCGTAATGGAGGGCGGCGCAATGCGCGGTCTGTTCACCGCCGGAGTCACAGATGTTCTCATGGAAAACGGGATAGCCTTTGACAGCTCCGTCGGAGTCTCAGCAGGTGCCTGCTTCGGATGCAACTACAAATCCAACCAGCACGGACGCGCCATACGCTACAACCTTCGTTTCAGAAACGAAAAACGCTATTGCAGCTGGAGCTCGCTCCTTCGCACAGGTGATATGTTCGGAGCGGAATTCTGCTACTACACGATACCTGAAAAGCTTGACATCTTTGACACCAAGACATACGAATCTTCTCCGATGACGTTCTATGTGGTCGGAACAGATATAAATACAGGCAAAGCGGTCTATCACAACTGCCGTACAGCAAGAGGAAATGACATCGAGTGGATACGCGCCTCTGCTTCCATGCCGCTCGTTTCGCGCATTGTCAGGATAGAAGGGCGTGAATTCCTCGACGGCGGCATCTCCGATTCGATACCGCTCCGCTTTATGGAGAGCATCGGGTGCGGCAGAAATGTCGTTATCCTCACACAGCCGCGCGGATATGTCAAAACACCAAGCCGCTCTCTCGGGCTCGTCAAGCTCCGATACGGCAGGAAGTACCCAGAGCTCGTCCGCGCTTACGCTGAACGTCCGAATATGTACAACGATGAGCTTCGCTACATTGACGCAGCAGAAAAGGCAGGCAGAGCATTTGTTATCGCTCCGCCTGAAAAGCTCCCGATCGGTCATGTCGAGCACGATATGGACAAGCTTCTTGAGGTCTACCGCATCGGCAGAAATGCGGCAAGAGAAAAGCTCCCTGAGCTTCGCAGCTTCATGGGGCTTGAGTAATAGGCTCATACAAAAAATAAACACATTCAGCTTATAAAGCCTGTCTGACGGCAGACTTTCATAAGCCGGATGTGTTTTTTCATTTCAGTAGAATACTCCCGAATTGCAAGATGACTGCGTGCTGCTCTGATCATTGGACGGGAATGTTATGAAATAGCCGTAATCAGCTCTGCCGCAGAAGTCCGAAAGCTCGCTGTATGTTGCCTGTATCCACAGGAATGACGATGAACTGCTTCCGTTATAGTACGTCTCGACACCCGAAATGCATCCGAGCCTTTCTGACTCAGCAAGCAATGATGAATAGTCAGTGATGTTCTTTGTACCGCTGCCGCTCCATAGTGTTATCCTGACACGGTACTGTGCGCTGTCACCGTATTCGTTCATTGCAGCTCTTACAGATGAGGCAAGTATCACCTCTCCGTCCTTCGGAACAGCATAGTCGTTCCCGCCGCCTGACGGATATGACTGGATGACTGTGAGATACTCCGGCGGCTCGTCTCCCTCACGAAGCATCGGACCGTATCCGTTAGATGCAGACTGCATTCCTGCTGCCGTTACCGAAGGAGCAGTAGTCCTGACCGCTGATGTATTCGCAGCAACAGTCGTTTCTGCAGCTGCTGTTGTCTGCACGGAAGCCTCTGCCACGGTGGTCTTGGATTCGGTCATTTCTCCGCTGGCTGTCTCGTTTTTTGAAGTAGTTTCTTCCCTGTGTTGTTCAGCCGTATTCGTTACAGTGGTTTCCGCCGCAGAGTCTGTACTGCTATATACAGCTTTTCTGCTCTGCGATACAGTGCTCTCGGAAATGAGATTGCTTCCCTGATCGGCCGCAGACGGCTTATTAGCCTGACTGAACGCTCCGCTGTACCACAGCCCCGTTCCTACCACTGCAGCGGCACATACAGGTGCAGTAACGGCGGCAGCTTTCCTTATCTTTGTTCTCCTTGCCTGTTTTTCTTCATCGTACTCCCTTACACGCCTGAGTACGTCCTGTGTCATTTCTTCACAGCTTTTCATAATCAAAGCCCTCCATTTCAAGTTGTGATCTCAGCGACTTTCTGGCACGATACAGAAGCGATTCAACGCTTCTCACGCTCCTGTGCATTATACGTGCCGTATCTCTGCTGCTTAGCTCCTCAAAGTACACCAGCCACAGCACCTGCTGGTAGTCAGAGCTTAGCTTTCGCATAGCCCTGTGTACTGCTATCTGCTGTTCCTTTCTGAGATAGAGTCTCTCGACCTCAGCCTCCCCGCTGACAAGCTCTGCGCTGTCCTCGAGTGATACAAATGTCCGCTTTCTGTTTTTGCGGATATAGTCTATTGCAAGGTTCCTGCCGATGGTGTACAGCCATGTCTTGAACGAGCCGCCTCCCTTGTCACGCGGTTTTTTCGTTCCAAGCAGGACAAATGTGTCCTCCGCGATCTCCTCAGCAGTCTGTACGCTGCCGACAATGCTTGTCAGATACAGGATAAGTCCGTCCTTATAGTCCCTGATTATCTCAGCAATGCCGCTTTCGTCACCATCGTCACGGAAACGGCGATAGCTGATCGCACCGTTGTCCATTGGTGAACTCCTTTCCGAGAGCATTTCTGCTGCACTCACCTATTACACGAAGCAAAGATGCAAAACTACTCACATAAAAAATCCGCCCTGAGCAGGGCGGATCTTTCTGTTACATCTGTGCATTGAAAAGCGCTGAGAGCTCATATACAACATCATCGTTATCAGCGTCGATATAAACAGCCTCATTTATTGCTGAAAGTGACTTGAGGGAATCTATCTCCTCGTTGTATCCGATTGTATATATCGGTATGCCGTAATATGCGACAAGCTCCGATGTAGGATCAAGCTTAACGCCCTTGTTACACATTCCGTCACTGAGTATGAATATCATGGTCTTTGCATCGGGGTGCTGCTCCTTGGCTTCGTTTATCATATTGATGCCGACAAGAAGAGCATCGTATGTGGCTGTTGAGCCGTTGGGCTTCATCTTTTCAACAGCTCCTGCAAAGTAGGAACGCTGTTCAAGGTTGAACTGTGCGATCGGAAGATTTACGGTTACGTCATCGCTGTACGAAAGAAGACCTACATAATTATCTGTCTTGATGTTCTTTGAAGCCTCGAGCAGAGACTGCTTGAGACGGTTGATCGGATCGCCGCTCATGCTTCCCGAAACATCGGCAATAAAGAGTGCAATAGTGGGCGTACCTGAATCCTTTTCTTCCTTCCACAGACGCTGTGCATTGATAATGTCAGCTCCGCTTATGCGTGAATTATTGTATGAGAAGGTCTGATTCGGATCAAATCCGTAATCAGCTGCTTTTTTCTGATATTCACTTTTCTTGGCGAACTCAACGAACATATCAAGGACTTCTTCCTGAGACTTGTCAAGATTGCCGACCTTATAAAGAGGATTGCTGTGCTTGTAGCCGAATGGTATGAAATCATAGCTGCTTTTGAGAACAGCACTGTTTACGTAAGCCTGATACTCCGTAACGCCTGCCTGAAGTGTACCGCTCTGCATGGCATTGACCATCTGATCTGTGGTGTAGCACACGAAGGGTATGCTCTTCTGGAGCTGCTGGAACTTGCTTATGGAATTGGCACTGAGAATGTCATTGCTGTCGAAATGCTGGAGTGCATTTACAAGGAAATTCAGACCCGTAGCGGAGGTATAGGGATATGTATATCCCATCTGTACATCACCTGCTACAACAGAGTCAACTACTGTTTCAAAGGATACTGAGCCATACTTGCTTTCAATGGTCGATCTTGCGGTCTTGGAAAGTGCAATTCCTGCCGTATTCGGTACAAGCTGCTCATCGACAACCGTCAGTTTTGCGCCGTTCTGCATTGCAAGCTCTCCGAAAAGAACATTCGACGGAGTATAAGCCTGTGGAACATATACGTTGTTGCAGATATAGTCGGATGCCGCACCTGATGCAATGCTTCTTATGCTGACAGAGGCTACGCTGCCGTCATCAAGGCGGAAGTATTCATCATTGAAATCGTTTGCGACCTCGTTCAGCCAGCCGTTCTGAGCCTTTCCAGCCTTTTCTGAGGTGGAGAATATCTCGATGTTCACATCGCCTTCACCAATTACGGTAAGAGGATACTTTGTCTCGATGTTCGGAAGATTTGAGGCGGAGTTGTCAGAATAATCAACTGTTCCCTTGACTTTCTCTGCATTTCTGACCTTGACGTCGCTGACATACTTTGACATTTTCTTCTCAGCCTGCTGCTGTGACAGCACCGCAGGCTCACCATTCTTACCGCCGCTCTTCGGGAATACAACAAGCGCTATTGTCATTACAACAGTCGCTATCACACCCACAACCGCAATAAGTATCGGGACCACTATGTTATTTCCTTTTTTCATCGCATATCACCACTTTCTAATTCTTTTCTGTAATCGCGTATGGATTCTATTAGCAGATTGAGTGACTTTATCTCTGCCTTACCCGAATCCTCGCCTGTGAGCTGTGAGGCTTCAATGAGAAGATTCGTATAGTCACCGAGTATTTTATCATTGCCTGCCGTAAGTGAGCGTATATAGTTCAGGTGCATTGTCATTTCGCTCCTGTTGGCAGACTGCATTATGGCTGCTCTTTTCATAAACAGGACCATATTATTCAGCATGACTGATTCAACGTCCTGATTGACGACTTCATACACTCCGCCCTGATAGCTGATAGCATCCAGAGTTTCCGATTTCTTTTTGAAAAGCTCCCACTGCTGAAGCATCTTTGCAGCTTCCTGCCGGCACGGATAATAGTTTTTCAAATCCTTTATAACCTCTATGTAATCCTCGGGTTCATTTAGAGCGTCGAAGGTCTGCTCTGTTATCATATAACCGGGCTGGAAAGCCTTTTTTCCCTCGCCTGCAAGCTTGACGAAAAAATAGTTGCCGCCGCAGAGCAGAGCCATCAGCGCGACTATTGCGGCAACACCCGCAACAGGATTTGCAAGGATACCTGTTGAAGTAAAGAGCAGGACTCCTGCCGCTGCAGTAATACAGTTAAACAATATCTGACCGATGTATTTCTTCAAGTGCATCCCCCCTCCTGTTTAATCAAAATATATTATATACTATTTCATCCTAAATGTCAATCTGCCCATTTCTGAAAAACTGGCGTTTCCGGCACATAAAAAAATTTTCTTTTGATGCTGTTGCTATTTCATGAATATTATGATATAATATAATGTGTATGTAATCACGGCTCCGTTCGGGGCTTTATATAGATGAAGAAAAATGAAAGCAGGTAGCTTATGAAAAAGAAACTTATCGCATTCCTTTCCGCTGCGGCAATGCTTATCCCCTCGCTTAATGCCTTGAACGCAGGTGCTATCAACTTTACTCTTACCACACAGCTTAAAAGCGAATCCGCACTGCTGATGAACCTCGACTGCAATGAGGTAATATATGAAAAAAATGCCGATGCAAAACAGATGCCCGGACCGCTGGTAAACATTATGACAGCCGTTGTCTGCATCGAGAACTGCAATGATCTGAATGAAGAAATAACGATCGATGAGGAAGTATTCTCTCCGCTGTATGTTACTGATTACCCCGATGACCTCCGCTTTGCCGAAATTGAGGACGGAGATGTCCTGACGTATACCGACCTTCTCTATGCCATGATGCTGAAATCTTCAATAGAGGCTTCTCAGACCATCGCCTACCTTATCGGCGGTGAAAGCGTTTCCTCATTTGTTGATATGATGAACGCAAAGGCAGAGGAGCTTGGTCTGGAGGATACCCACTTCACAAATCCCACAGGATTATACGATCCCGAACAGTATACGACCGCACGGGATATGGCTGAGCTTACACAGTATGCTCTCAAAACCGCACATTTCGATTCTATCAGCTCTACCTATGAATACACACCGACAGTTCCCAACCTTGAACGCCACCCTGACCGTGAATCGTGGGTATGGTTCCACTCAAATCTGATGATGGACAAGGACAGTGACTACTACTATGCAGGCTGCCGCGGCATCAAGACCGCTAATCTCGAAATGGGCGGACGCAATATTATTGCAACAGCAAGCAAGGACGGCAATAACTACCTTGCAATTTGTCTCAAGTCGCCGATAAGCAGTGCTGACGGCGAAAACACATTCTATCACATCGCTGATACAATAACGCTCTTTAACTGGGCGTTCAGGACTTTTTCCTATCAGGTGGTGCTCCCTGATTCCGCTGAGCTCGGTGAGATACCTGTCGAGCTTGCCGACGGCAACAACTACGTTCTTGCAAAGCCCAAAGAGGAGCTCTCCATGCTGTGGTATGACGATGTCGATACTTCACTCATCAGCAAGGACAATATCAAATGGTACAAGACTTCGCTTCAGGCTCCCGTAAAAAAAGGTGAGCCTCTCGGTACGGTAACGCTTGAATATGCAGGCGAACAGATAGGCACTGTGGAGCTTGTTGCAGTTTCCGATGTTGAAAGGTCTACCGCAAAATACAACTGGTACGCAGCAAAGATGTTCCCAAAGGCATCATGGTTCAAAAAGTCACTGCTCATCTCCGGATTAATATGCCTTCTGTATATTCTCGTATGCATTTACGCCTATGTAATGCACAAGAACAAATCAAAGCCCATAAAGCCGATGTATGCTGTCCCCAAGGTCAGCGGACAGAAAAAGAAGAAAACACCCAAGAATTAAACTGAAAACAAACCGATACCTGTTCGGAGCAAGTCCCTTTTCAGCCATAAGAACGGCAGGCGAAGCCCGCTTATGAAAAGCTGTCAGAAGGACACTCCGGGTATCGGTCTTTTTTTCTGCTCAACAACTGATAACTGAATTTATCCTGCCTTTTTTATAATTCAATATAATCGCTGCTTGAATAGCCTGTTATGCCGTTATAGTCAACAACGTACCAGCCCTCGGTCGAACCGTTCACCGTAACTGTCGCCCCGTTCGGAACAACGCCGAGTATCTTTGATGCGGTACTCGGATAGGAACGTATCCTCAGTCCTGAGCCGTCAGTTACTACCGTTCCCCATCTGACAGCCGACGGACGTATGAACGGTATTCCAAAGTAATCACAGAGCGAACGTGCAAGATTTGCCGCAATGCTGCTCAGCTCGTTTTTTATCCATGCTTCATCAGCATAGTTGTCATGATAACCCAGTTCACACAGAACTGCCACAGCTTTCGTGTTGAGCACCTCGCCGAGCGTATACGTCGGAACAGCTCTTACCTTGTCAGGCAAAGGATATATGCTCTTGAGATTATTTGCAATGATGTTGGCAAGCTTCTCGCTGTCTGCGCTTCCGGGCGCAAAGTAGATGTCTATACCGCGAAGCTTTCCTGACAGCCTGTCGGGTGCTGCATTCGAGTGGAGTGCAAGATGAACGTCATAGTATGCAGAATTTGAATCCTGTATCGCACCCGCAAAGGTGCGGTCAGGATCGTTGCGGACGTACTTTATCCCGCTTGAACGCAGATACGGCTCAAGCCGGTCCGCAAGCAGATTCATATACTGCTCCTCGCTGCCGCCGTTTACATAGATGTTGTATTCCTGCGTCGAGGGGCTCAAAAATACTTTAGGCATAAAAAAACTCCTTTCTCTGACGGGTGATCCCCTATCAGTATATGCGAAAGGAGTTTTATTTGCTTATCAGAAATGTGTTCCGATGGTCTCACCGCTTGCGCTGCTTCACTTCTTCTTCGCAGATGAAGTCTTCTTTGACGATGAGGTCTTTTTGGCAGCAGTCTTTTTCTTGTCGCCTGTCGGAAGCTTTGTGTCGTATGAGATGCCTGTTCCGGGCAGACTTGCAGTTACCTTTTTCTTGTTGAGAGTCACCTTTAACTTTTTACCGCCTATACTTACGCTCGGGCCGGTCTTATTCGCATTTATCTTGATAAGATTACCAAGCTTGAAGCTTTTCCTGAAATGAAATCCCATTGTCAAAACCTCCGATTTTCTTATTTGCACAGGAGCATCAATATATGTTGAGTTTGTGTATACTGACGAGCTGATATGCAGCTTTTCTGCCGTTAAGGCAGCCACCTGCATATTTCGCTCACAATCTATACAATTATCATATCACATTTTTCTTAAAAAGTCAATCGCAAAGCAGCAGAAATTATGCAAAATGCAGCACGAGCTCTGCCGGACTTTCCTTAGAATTTTATACTTGACACGACATAAGGATTATGATATAATATCAATGTATTCAACTGATGGGGCATTAGCGCAGCTGGGAGCGCATCACACTGGCAGTGTGGGGGTCAGGGGTTCAAGTCCCCTATGCTCCACCATTTTTAAGGCTCGGAAACGGCTATATACTGTCGTTACCGAGTTTTGTTTTTTCTAAAAATGTCCGTAACCATTTATCAGCCACTTGTTTTTTCAATTTATCCATTTTTTGACACAGTCCTCAGAGCGTTTGTTATTGTCTCACAATTACAGGCTCTCGCTTCCCGAAAAATACATGAAGCGTTCCAGTCTGCAAGATATCAGATGCAGATGGGTATAGCGAAAGCCTCTGCCGGAATACCGGCAGAGGCTTTTGTTAATTCTGCGATATAAGTAAACGTCTCATCATAACAAGGTCAAAAGTATCAATCACGCCATCCTCGCAGAGATCAGCGGCATTCCAGTCAGCAAGAGTAACATCCTTAACCGCAAGAAGCCACTTCTGAAGCAGAACGATATCGGCGACTGTAAATTCGCCATCGGCATTGCAGTCTCCAATAACGCTATTGTTAATACATAACCAGTTCAGATTAAAAAGATAACCTTCTCCGCCCCTGAACACAAGATATACATCATTCACGCCGGAAGTCTTATCAATGCTACACTTCTGAGTTTGCCATGTCTGCCATCCGCTTGTGCTGTTTACTTTCATAGTACCTATGATTTTTCCGTCAGGTGAGCCAAGATGTACTTCGATCGAATTGTCTCCGCCATTTGAACCTACACGGAAATCAATACACTCAGCACCTTCTCCGAAATCGACATTTCTGAATCCGATATAGTCACCGTTTTCTATGTAAGCGACATCTTTTCCGCCCTCATTGCAACTTTCAGTGTCAATACCAGATTGTGTTACGTAGCTTTCAGCTTCAATTCTTTCACCAAAAGGAATAGGTTCAGCAGGTACTATCGAACCTGTAACGCTGACTTTGCATTTTGCTGTAAACTGCTTATCACTTGGTTCAAGTGTTCTTGCTATGATTTCAGCAGTTCCGTCTGACAATGCAGTTACTACACCTTTTTTATCAACAGTTGCAACAAGCGGATTTGATGATGTCCAGATCACTACCTTGTCAGTTGCGTTTTCAGGGAAGACATCAGCTTTTATCTGTGATGTTTCTCCTGCATTTAGCGATATATTCTCTTGATTCAGACGGATTCCAGCCACATTGACACGAGAGCCGTTCAGCTTCCATTTAGCCTGTATTCTCTGGTTGTATTCAGGCATGATGAATGTGGAAATGCTTCCGTCAGCACTTACCTTGGTCAGATCCATTGCATCAATTCCGACCTGCCAGCCGTCGAATGTATAACCGGGTCTTGATTTTGCATCTATTGTTACAAGCTCGCCCGGCTTATGATATTCTGTGACCAGAGAGCCCATTGAATCGCCGACATTGCTGAGGACCAGCACGCGCTTTTCAGCTCTGTTGATTCTGACAAGGTGCATATCTCTTGCACCGACAGATTCGATCTTTGTTGTGCCTGCGGGAGTCAGACGGAATACAAGAAGCTGGTCAAGGTCATATCCGCCGAGTATCTTTACACGGACTGTTTTTTCAGTATCACCTTTATTGAATGATACTGTCGGATCGTCAACGAAGCTGTAATCCTTGTCGGGACGTGCATCACCTGCAACAGGTTCGATTTTGAATTCCATGGTACTTACAGCAGGCTTGCTGAGGCTCAGTTTAAGGTCGATTAAATCTCCGGGTTTTGCTGAGGAATTGAGGTTTGCAAAGCCTACATTAACATCTTCTGTCAATCCGAGATTCTTGTTATAACCTACATCAATCTTAGGATATACTGCATAAGCACCCTTATTAACTCCATTATAGCCTGTACCGATTGCAGAACTG
>JAKSQV010000017.1 GCA_024403935.1 Ruminococcus sp.
TCTTCCTTGACGTTGAAGAGTCCGACCTGAGTGATGAACTTTGTCTCGGTGAGGTAATAACGTGTAAAAGTCCACGGAAGACCGAATATCGTTCTTTTTTTGTCAGTCCAGACGTAATCAATATCTGCTGTTGCCATGATAGAAACCTCCTTAGAAAGTGAAATAGTATATCACTATATTATTTTATCATAAAATGTCAGATTAGTCAACAGCTTATAATATTTTTCCTAATATATCAGGCGAGGGAGTATGAGATATGGGAGTCTGAAAAAAATTCCGCAAAAGCAACTCTTTTGCGGAATTGAAGTTAATTCATCTGATTTGTCTGTATCTTCGGGAGCGGAGTTATCTTCAATGGCAGTATCATTTTCGATATCAGCCTCGGTAATGCCGCCATTCATAAGCTTTTCAAAGTCATCGCTGTTGATCTTCTCAAATTTGAGAAGATACTTTGCAAGAAGATGCATCTTGTCGGTGTTTGACCTGATTATCTCTGTGCAGTCGGCGTAAGCCTTTTCGATGATAGTTCTGACTTCTTCGTCTATCTGAGCGGCAACAGCTTCGCTGTAATTCTTTGTGTGGCCGTAGTCCTTGCCGAGGAACACTTCATCGCTGTCAGAGCCGTAAACGACAGTTCCGATCTTCTCGGAGAAGCCGTATTTGGTAACCATGCTTCTTGCAACATTTGTTGCTCTTTCAATATCGTTGGAGGCACCGGTGCATATATCATCAAGGAAAATTTCCTCAGCTACACGTCCGGCGAGGAGCATTACAATGTTTTCACGCATCTGATTGCGGGAAACGTGCTGATCATCATTGTCGGGACGTGTCACAGTCAGACCTGCTGCCATGCCGCGCTGGATAATTGTGACCTGATGAACCTTGTCCTGCGTGGGAAGATTATAGGCAGCGACAGCGTGACCTGCTTCGTGGTAAGCTGTGACCTTCTTATCGTGTTCACTAACGATACGAGATTTCTTTTCAGGACCAGCAATAACCTTCAGCGTAGCTTCTTCGATGTCCTTTTCAGTTATGGCTTTTCTGTTGTTGCGTGCGGCAAGGAGAGCAGCCTCATTGAGAAGGTTTTCGAGGTCGGCTCCTGTAAAGCCCTGAGTGGTCTGTGCAATGACCTTGAGGTCAACATCAGGACCGAGAGGCTTGTTTTTTGCGTGGACCTTCAATATTTCTTCTCTGCCCTTAACATCAGGGTATCCGACAACGATCTGTCTGTCAAATCTGCCGGGACGCAGCAGGGCGGGATCAAGTATATCGCGGCGGTTGGTAGCAGCAATAACAATAACGCTTTCATTGCCTGTGAAGCCGTCCATTTCAACAAGAAGCTGATTCAGAGTCTGTTCTCTTTCGTCGTGACCGCCTCCGAGACCTGCACCGCGGTGACGACCTACTGCATCTATCTCATCAATAAAGATTATGGACGGAGCGTGCTTCTTAGCCTGTTCAAACAGATCACGTACACGCGAAGCTCCGACACCGACGAACATCTCAACAAAGTCCGAACCTGATATCGGGAAGAAAGGACAGCCGACTTCTCCTGCAACAGCTCTTGCAATAAGAGTCTTACCTGTACCGGGAGGTCCGAGCAGTAGAACGCCCTTGGGTATTTTAGCACCAATGCTTGCGTATTTATTGGGGTGCTTGAGGAAGTCAACGATTTCCTGAAGCTCCTGTTTTTCCTCATCTGCACCTGCTACATCGTCGAAGGTAGCTTTTCTTGTGTCGGGCTGAGCCTTGAGATTAGCCTTGCCGAAGGAAGTGTACTTACTGCCGCCGCCGCTTTGCTTCATAAGGAAGTAAAGGATAGCAACTCCGAGAAGAACAGTAAGAACGACAGGTATCAGTGAATAGAGCCATGTTTTGTCAGTGATCTTGATATAATCCTGTTTAAGTGTGGCATCCTTGTGCTGATCGTTGTAGTTCTGTCGGTATTCCTTGGTGTCCATAAGGAAAATATCAACATTGGGAACATTATATTTTTTCTTCTCGTCCTCGCCGTCAAGTGAGTATGTCAGCTCTCCGGAACCGAGGTCGAGTTCATAATAGGAGACACGGTAGTTATCGAAATACTCGATTATTGTTGTGTAGTCAACGTGCTCGGCGTTATCTGAAAACTTTGTACTTACAAAATAGATGCAGAAAATTGCTATGAGCACAATAAAAATGTAAGTAAGGAAGCCTTTATTTCTTTTCGGTGTCAAATGATCCACTCCATTCCTGTTTATCATCGCATATTGAAATGATAAGCAGCTTCATAGTATTCCCGTCGGGAGCAACACGCTGTGCGATACCGAGCTTTTCGGCAAATATGGTACCTTCCTCATCTTCAATGAAATGAAGCGTGCATCTTTCCTCGGGGGGTATTTTTTCGTTGATGAGTTTTTTCACGGACGAATGGAAGCTTCGTCCGCAGAGCTGTATTTTGTCGCCGTTTTTTCGGCTTCTGAGCACAGCCGCTCCTTTTATTTTATCATAATCCAGCACGTAAAATGTTAATTTTCTATTAACATCATTCGGCCGGTCACATTTCTGCCTGTCAATGACTTCACATATCAGCTTTAAGCCGCTGAAAATTGAGTTCTCGCCGACCTTCAGGGGAACGGATACATTTTCCAAAACTTCCGCATCATGAATGACCTTCAGTTCAGCTTTTGTTCCATCGGAGACGAAGTAAATATCTCCTGATAAATTCAGCTTTCCTCCGTGCAGCAGTATCTCCTCACACTCGCGTATGCGTTCGTGGGAGACAGGCAGAGAATTTCTGACAAGTAGTCTTGATATGCAGCGTGAGCGTATTACGGTATCATATTTTTCAAGGCCTGTCAGGCTGTTTTCCGAGAGACATTCACATTCAGCAGAGTCTGTCATCGCTTCGATATAGGCATTTTCATCACGTATTCCGTCAGCGGAGCTTACAAACGTCATATTCAGTGAAGGATTGATCTCGCGCATAAGCGGAATAATGCGATGACGTATCTTATTGCGTGTGTAGTCATCCGTGAGATTGGTGCTGTCGGTAACGTAGTCCTGTCCGATCTCCGCAAGATAAGCCTCTATCTCTGCACGGGTGACACCGAGGAGCGGTCGGACTATATTTCCCCGTACAGGCGGAATACCTGCAAGACCTTTCAGAGCAGTACCTCTTGAGAGGTTGAGGATAACAGTTTCGAGATTATCGTCCGCATTGTGTGCTGTTGCAAGCTTTCTGCCCTGCGTGTACCGGCTGAAGATCTCGTACCGGAGCTTACGGGCGGCAAGCTCTGTTGAGAGTGAATTTTCAGCCGCACAGGCATTCACATCGCATCTTTCAGCCTTGAACGGTACATCGAGCCGTTTGCACAGATCACGGCAGAACTTCTCATCACGGTCACTTTCACTTCCGCGCAGGCAGTGATTAACATGCAGAGCCTCAACATTTATGCCAAACTTTTCTCTTAGTCTGTAAAGGCACAGTAAAAGACAAACGCTGTCTGCGCCTCCTGACAGACCGCAGACAACGATGTCGCCTTTTTTGAACATATTATACTTATCTGAGAGAGCTGTAATCTTATCTATCATATCATGCCTCAGGCGGAGTCGATGTATCCATATTCGAGAAGCGTGTGAACTGACCGTCCCATACGAGCTCGACAGAGCCGCTTTCACCGTGACGGTTTTTGGCAATAATACATTCTGATATATTCTGACGTGTGCTTTCCTTATTGTAGTATGCCTCGCGGTAGAGGAAGAGAACGATGTCGGCATCCTGCTCGATCGAACCTGATTCACGCAGGTCTGAGAGCATCGGGCGTTTGTCGTTTCTGCTTTCGACCGCACGGGAAAGCTGTGACAGAAGTATTACAGGAACATTCAGCTCTTTTGCCATTACCTTGAGCTGACGTGTTATCTCGGAAATAACGGTTACGCGGTTGTCGGATTTTGAGGTCGAGTCCATAAGCTGAAGGTAGTCGATGATGACAAGCCCGAGGTTCTTTACACGACGCAGCTTTGCCTTCATCTGCTGAACTGTCATGCTTGCGGTATCGTCGATATACATGGGGAAAGTGCTGAGAAAAGCTGCACTTGCAGCAAGTCTTGTCCATTCCTCGCTTTTGATACGTCCGTTACGCAGTGAGCTTGACTCAACGAGTGCTTCTGTTGAGAGCAGACGTGTTGCGAGCTGTTCGCGTGACATTTCGAGGTTGAAAATTACAACGTCCTTGGCATTCGGACGGCGTGCAACATTCGTTGCGATGTTCATTGCGAAGGAAGTTTTTCCCATACCGGGACGTGCTGCAACAATGATGAGATCGGATTTGTTCAGACCTGATGTAATGAGGTCGAGCTGGGTATATCCTGTTTTTGCACCGATATACTTATCCTTATCCTCGCCGGTTATTTTTCCGAGACGGTCGTAAGCTTCCAGTACGGCATCACCGATATGGGCAAGTCCCTGAACATTTCTGCCCTGTCTTATATCGTATATACGCTGTTCGGCAGAATCGAGCAGGAGAGAAGCATCCTGCTCACCGCTGCGTATCTCCTCAAGTATTGATCTTGCGGTGAAACCGAGTGTGCGTATAAGGTATTTGTCAGCAACTATCTTGCAGTAGCTCTCGATATTTTCTGTTGTCGGGAGAGTATTTGCGATCTCGGCAAGATAGCGTCTTCCCTCCGCAGCAGACTCAAAGATGTGCATTTTCTCGGCTTCGTTCAGAACAGTAACGATGTCTATCGGCATACCCGAAGTGAACATCCGCACAATGATCCCGAATATAGCCTTGTGCTGCTCGGTGAAGAAATAATCTGCTCTGACCTTCTCGATGACGAGAGGAGTTACAGACGGGTCAGAGAGTATCGCACCGATAACGGACTGCTCAGCATCAGTGCTGTGCGGCAGGTCATTATCGGGGATCAGAGCTTTGTTTTCCATCAGCCTTCAATTACCTCAACGTCAACTGTTTCAGAGATGCCTGTATAGAACTTTATTACAGCCTTGTAAGAGCCGAAGTTCTTTATATCAGTGCTCAGTGTGATCTTCTTTTTGTCAACCTTTATGCCGAACTGTGATTCAAGTGCTTCAGCAATATTTGCGGATGTAACAGAGCCGAAAAGTCTGTCGTTTGAGCCAGCTTTTGCTTTTATGACGATCTGCTTGCCCTTTACGGCAGCGGCAGCCTCATTAGCGGATTTTACATCCATGTCTATTTTGTGCTGAGCTGAAGCCTTCTGTCCGTTCAGCTTGTTGATGTTTTCTGGAGTTGCCTCAACAGCGAGACCCTTGGGGAGAAGCAGATTTCTTGCATAGCCGTCTGCTACGTTCTTGATCTCGCCCTTTTTTCCTGAACCCTTAACGTCCTGTAAATAAATAACTTTCATTTTTCTGTTCCTTTCAGATTTATTTGGTATATGTTTCCTCCTGCCGAGAATCTATAACATTGATGAGCATTTTCACGGCTTCCTGGAGAGAAGTGTTTTCAAGCTGTGTTGCAGCCATTGTCTGGTGACCGCCTCCGCCGAGCTCCTCCATGACTACCTGAACATTCAGAGCACCGAGTGAACGGGCAGAAATATTGGTAACATTTCCTGTTGCAAAGACAACGAATGAAGCATCAACATCAGAGATGCTCAGCAGCTCGTCAGCAGCCTGCGGTGCAACGACGCGTATGTCATCAGATTTGAAGTCTGCGATGGCAATAGCGCATTTTTTATGCAGCTTTGCATTTGCGACGACCTGAGTCTTTCTCTTGTATGCATCAAATGAGTTAGAGAACAAAAGCTTTACCGAAACGGTATCTGCGCCCTGTTTTTTGAGATAGGCAGCAGCTTCAAATGTTCTGACACCTGTACGCATAACGAAATTCTTTGTATCGAGCATAATGCCTGACAGCAGGGCTTCGGCGCATATGCTCGGGAGAGTCTCATCGTTATCGAAGCTGAAATACTGAATAAGCTCGGTTACCATTTCTGAAGCCGATGAAGCATAGGGCTCATGATGGAAGATGACCGCGTTGTCGATGAAGTTGACAGTCTTGCGATGGTGGTCAATGACAACGATACGCTTTATCCTGTCGTAGAGCTCGCGGCTTTCTATGAAGCTGCGGTTATGTGTGTCAACGATAATGAGAAGGTCGTTGCTGTCGGCTGATGAAACAGCGGCAGACGGAGAAATGAAAAGATCCTTATCCGACTGTGCTTCAACGATGTCGATCAGATGAGAAGCAAGGTTCTTGTTTCTGTCAACGACGATGTGGACCTCCTTGCCGAGCAGCTTGATAGCTCCTGCGAGACCGCATGACGCACCGACTGAATCAAGGTCGCCGAAGCGGTGTCCCATTATGTATATCTTGCCGGAGTTGCGTATCACATCCTCCATAGCGTTAGCAATGATTCGTGTTTTTGCACGCGACATTTTTTCAACGCCCTTTGAGACACCTCCGAAGAAGCGGAAGCCGCTTTCTGTTTTGACAACAGCCTGATCGCCGCCGCGTCCGAGAGCCATATCGAGGCACTGGCGCGCGATTTTTTCACTTTCGGCGAGCGAGGAAGCACCCTGACCGACACCAATGGAGAAGGTGAGAGGGTATTTTCCGGCAATACGGATATTTCGTGCAAGGTCGAGTATCTTGAATTTGTTGGTTATTTTTTCTTCAAGATGTCTGTCTTCTATAATGGCATAGAATGTATCGGGTGATACTTTCTTGATGAAACCGTTTGTGCTGCTCATGAATTTCTCAATGAGCTGTTCGGTCTCGACAGAGGCGAGAGCCTTTTCGCTCTCCTTTGCGTTCTGCATTATATCGTCATAGTTGTCAATGGAGAGGATCACGACGCTCGGATGTTCGTCATCAAAACGTTTCCTCAGATTGAAGTATGATGTTTCATCGTTGAAGTAGATGATGCAGAAGGAAAGCTCCTTTTCCTTGAATTCTTCAAGTACGACCTTATATACCGAGCCGTTCACATGACAGTATGCGAAGCCGTCGCTGAACAGCGAATCGAGGTCAAGCTCGACAAAGTCGCCGAAGCTCAGACCGTATGCATCCGCTCCCGGACTGATCCTTTCGGCAAATATCTGATTGTACCAGACGATGTCCCTGTTCTCATTGATAATTGCGACAGGGGCAGGCAGAGTGTGCATATACTGTGCTGCAGATGATTCAAGGTGGGAATTCATCTTTGAAAAGTGTCTGATGGAGTTTCTGGAATATATCACAGCAAATATCATCATTATGAATATGATGGCAAAGGCAATACAGCAGCCGATAAGGGCACAGAACGACCTGTCAGCGTATACAGATGCCGAAACAAATACAGTATCAGCAAGAAGCACAGCAAGTGACAGAAAATATGCGACAGGAAACTTCGTTTTCATCCTTCAGACTCCTTTCACAAAGATTATAAAAAATCAGGTTTCCATAATAATGGGGAGTATCATAGGACTGCGCTTTGTCTTTTCATAGATGTAATCGGAGAGAGCATCACGCAGCTTTCCCTTGAGACTGTTCCATTCGCGGAGCTCGGCAAAAGAACATCCGGCAAGAGTATTTTCAAGAACAGCCTTTGCCTGACTTATAAGCTCATCGGATTCTCTTACATAAACGAATCCGCGTGAGATAATATCAGGACCGGCAACTATTTCATTTGTAGCCTTTTCAATGCCGATGACGATGATGATAAGACCGTCCTGAGCGAGATGTTTTCTGTCGCGGAGAACGATAGAGCCGACATCTCCCACACCGAGACCGTCAACAAGAACGCGTCCGGAGGGGACCTGAGATACTATCTTCATGCTCACACCGTCAGTTTCG
This sequence comes from Ruminococcus sp., assembly GCA_024403935.1. Classification (GTDB taxonomy): domain Bacteria; phylum Bacillota; class Clostridia; order Oscillospirales; family Ruminococcaceae; genus Ruminococcus. Next base: position 7,806 of record JAKSQV010000017.1, read on the forward strand.
ATGACATTGCCTATTTCAGCGATGATGATATTTTCCTTCGGAAGGCCCATCTGGCGTGCAAGGTCAGCGTGCTTTTTGAGGTGCTTGTATTCGCCGTGAACGGGAATAAAGAACTTCGGCTTCGTGAGAGCCTGCATGAGTTTGAGTTCCTCCTGACAGGCGTGTCCCGAAACGTGGACTTCATACATAGCCTCGTAAACGACTTCAGCTCCTGATTTCATAAGCTCGTTTACAACACGCGTAACGAATTTCTCGTTGCCGGGGATAGGTGTAGCAGAAATAATAATGAAGTCCATAGGCGTGATGTTGACCTTTTTGTGGTCGTTCATCGCCATACGGGTAAGAGCAGACATAGGCTCACCCTGACTTCCTGTTGTTATGAGCACGATACGTTCGCTTTCGTACCTGTTCATCATTTCGATGTCGATGATGATTCCGTCAGGAACGTCGAGATAGCCGAGCTCGATAGCGGTATTGATTACATTTACCATGCTCCTGCCGAATACGGCAACCTTTCTGCCGTACCGTTCGGCGCAGTTGATGATCTGCTGAACACGGTGGATATTGGATGAGAAGGTAGCGATTATGATACGCTTTCCTTCACCCTTTTTGAAAAGGCGGTCAAAGGACTCGCCGACAGTGCGTTCAGAGTGGGTATAACCCATACGTTCAGCGTTCGTGGAGTCTGCCATGAGGGCAAGAACGCCCTTGCTTCCGAGTTCACCGAAGCGCGCGAGATCGATGATCTCACCGTCGATAGGGGAGTAGTCTACCTTGAAATCGCCTGTGTGAACGATAACACCTGCGGGGGTATGGATAGCCATGCCGACAGAATCAGGGATAGAATGGTTGACCTTGATGAATTCAACAGCCATACATCCCATTTTTACGGTCTTTTTCGGAGCGATGACGTTGAGCGTTACCTTTCCGAGAAGACCCTGTTCCTTGAGCTTTGCTTCAATAAGACCGATAGTAAGTCTTGTACCGTAAACGGGTACATTTACTTTTTTGAGAAGATATGCGAGACCGCCGATATGATCCTCGTGTCCGTGAGTGATAACGATACCGCGCACCTTGTCTGCATTGCGCTCAACATAAGTAAAATCAGGGATAACTATATCAACGCCCGGCATATCAGCATCAGGGAAGGCGAGACCGCAGTCGAGGATGAATGCATCATTCGAGCACTCGAAAACAGTCATATTCTTTCCGATCTCATTCAGACCGCCGAGAGGGATGATCCTGACAGGAGTCTTCCTGACGACCTTTGGCTGACGCGGTTTCTTCTCCTTGGCAGGAGATGTTGCCTGAGCAGAGCTTTTTGCAGCCGCTGCCTGTGCTATGTTAGCCTGAACAGGAGTATCCTTTGATGCCGTCTTCTTTCTGTATACCCGCTTTTTGGGAGCAGCACCGCCTTCACCGGCGTTTTTGCGGGTTTTGTTCTGATTTTTGTTATTTGTATTATTCTCGTTCACTATATGACCTCACTTTCAAATCTATTGTTGTCCTGTGACGGCAGAGACCCGTATGAAAAATCAAAATGCAGAATGTGCGGGATGTAGATGAGTGCAGAATCCTGAAAAGGTATCTTGCAGCTTTGCCGTCTGATTTATCCGAACGAGACCGGATAAATAATATCTTAATGGCGTTGCGCCAAAAAAGCCTTACTTCAGCCGCATCGTAATTAGTACGGCAGGGCATAGCTATATACATTATTTATTATACCAAAATTGTGGCGATATGTCAATAGTAAAATCACGCTGAGGACTTGCACAAATGACGTAAAAACACGGATATCCGCGATTTATCGCATCATTATCACAGGATATATACCATATCTTATCCTCTTTGTATCATACAGTAAGCTTACCCTGTTCATGCCTGTTTATTCGCAGTTCACGTCTTTGCAGAGCAATATCAGCCCAAGAATATTCGGGAAAGCCATAAGTCCGTTGAATATATCGGAGATAGTCCATACTGTCGGAGCCGCGAACAGTGCTCCGGAAGCAGAAACAGCAGCGTATGCTATACAGAAGATACAGCGTGCTTTGCTTCGTGTGATATGGAGAAATGCTGTTTCTCCGCAGTAATACCATCCGATAACGGTGCAGAGAGCGAAAAGTCCGTTCAGTACGGTAAGGAACGGCACAGCGAAGCTTCCGGGCAGACAGGAAAGAGAGTCGCTGACAGAGTATGTATCACAGGCACACAATACCGTGAACGCTGTAAGAGTGCAGCATAACGTATCTGCGAGGACCTCAGCCATGCTCCAGACAGCCTGCGCCTGCATATCGCCTGAAGCAGAGCTGTGAAGCAAAGGCGAGCTGCCGAGTCCTGCTTCATTCGAGAAGATACCGCGCCTTATGCCGACTGCCGCCGCATGACCTGCAAAGCCTCCTGCCGCCTGACGTATGCCGAATGCCTGACTGAAAATGTCCGATACGACAGATGGAAGCTTCTCATGATTCATTACAATGACGGGGACACATACAGCGACATAAGCAATGGCTGCAACAGGGAGGAGACACTGCGCGGCAGCTCCGATACGCTTTGCTCCGCCGCTGATGATAGCTGCAATAAGGATAAATATAACTGCGGAAGTGATAATGCGTCTTTCGCCCGTGAGTGCATACAGGCTGTCGGAAAACGAGCTTACCTGTGCCATTCCGCCCATTCCGAAAGCCGCAAGAACGCAGAATACAGCAAATGCAGCTGACAGACAGCGCGAGCCGAGTCCGTACGATAGATATGCCATAGGACCTTTCAGCTTTGAGTCACCGTAGATTGCTGAGAGCGTGTTTTCAGCGTATACGAGCGACATCCCGAGAAAAGCCGATATCCACATCCAAAGTACAGCTCCTGCACCTCCGATAGCAAGAGCAGAAGCAGTTCCGGTGATATTTCCTGTTCCCATTGATGCACCGAGACTCATACATACGGTCCTGATCTGATCTTTGCTGTTTTTTCCTTGCTCTATCAGCATTTTGGGCAGCCGCACCTGTATCATGCGAAGCTTCAGTGTGTACAGCAGACCTGTTCCCAGCAGGGAAGCTAAGAGCGGAGCACCCCATACTGCACTGTTGAGCTTCTCAAGTGTTTCATTCATAATGACCTCCCGAATTTTACAAAAATGGTATACAATACAAAGTATTTGTGTTATAATAGAAATATGATTCATATTTCTATGAGAAAACTTATCAAAGGAGGCAGCGATGAGAAGCTTCAAACCTGACAGACACGCACTGCTGACGTTAAGACTTGCAATAGCAGCATTATCATTGCTGCTACTCTGTGCTGTAAGAATTTATATCACAATGGATATAGTTCTTCTTATTATCAGTATAGCTATCCTAACTATTGACATATTTTTCATTTGTATTTACCTTCCGCTCTATTTCAGGTCTTTGAGTTTTGATGCAACTGACAAGGAAATAACCAAGCACAGCGGTGTTTATTTCAGATCACACCAGTCCGTATTATATTCAACGGTGCAGTACACGACTGTTGTGACCACGCCTTTTTCTCAGTATACAGGACTGAATTTCGTTGTATTGTATGTATACGGCGGACAGCTCAGGCTTATGTTCCTGAAGCAGGAAGATGCAATGTATGTACTTCGCAGGACAGGGGCTTCCGAAAAGGAGGCTGAGAAATGACTTGCCGTGAGCACCCGCTGCGCATATTGCGCTATTCGATGCGGAATATCTGGCTTCTCATCTTTCCGCTGCTGCGCGGTCTGTCCATATTGCAGATGGACGCACGCAGACTGTATGAATGGGCGAGAGGAGCATGGCAGGATATTGCCGTTATCGGACTGATCCTCCTGTTCGGCTTTGTAAGGTGGTATTTTGCACACGTTACTGTTACAGATAAATATATCACCCAGAGCGTAGGAGTAATAATACGCTACCGTAAGACTATACCTCTTGAGAGCATAAGTGTGGCAAACGCTGAGCGTCCGTGGCTGATGATACCTTTCGGGGGAATGAAGTTCAGCTGTGATACCCGTGCAGGCATATTCAAGGCAACGGATATGCGGCTTCTTGTAACAAGAAAGGTATGCGCGGAGCTTATGAGACATATACCTGATGTTGACCGCAAAATGCGTATCGAGGATATGCCGAGAGCAAATATAGTTTCGGTGGTACTGTTCTCAGCATTCTTTTCAAGCGGCTTTTCAGGAGCGATATTTATGGGTATGTTTTTCCTGAAGGGCGGAAGCATAGCACAGGACATAGTATCACTGTCCCTGAGCCGTATAACAGAGACAACAGAAAAAATATCACAGAGGTGGCTGCTGCGCATACCTGATGCAGCAGTTATCTTCGGAGCGTTTATGCTTGCAGCATGGCTTCTTTCATTCATTATCAATCTTCTCAGATATTCGCGTTTCAAGATAATCGCAGACAGAAGAACGATAAACGTCAGATGCGGCATAACAAACAGGCGTGAATACAGGATCAACACATCGCACATCAACTACACTGATCTGCGTCAGAACCTGATAATGAAGTTCCTGAAAACGGTAACAGTCAATATAAGCTGTGCAGGTTACGGCTATGATTCAAGACATCTTCCTGTACTTATGCCCATACGCCGTGAAAAGGATCTTGGAAAGGGTCTGGAGGAGGCAGGCATTTCAGGTGCGGAAAAGCTTGAATTCCGTTCGGGCTGGTCGGGGATACTGAGTTATCTGTTCAATCCTGTGCTTGCAGTAAATCTTGTCTTACCGATATATCAGGTGTTTGAAAAGCAGTTCCCAAGATTTGCCGAGCTGTCGTTCTTCTTTGCTGTTATGGCTGAGATACCGCTTGTATGGCTCGTTTTGGTCAAGACGTTCGCAATGCTTTCGAGCGGGATTTCGGTAAAGGATAACAAGGTTATAGTCCGCTGTGCAAAGTGGACAGCATTTCATACAGTCATTGCCCATAAAGACAATATCGTTAAGGCAGAGGTAAGACAATCGCTGCTTCAGATGCCGTCAAAAAAGTGCAATGTGCTGATATGGTTCTGCGGAGAGTCGAGCTCGTGCTATATGGTCCGCTCACTGAAGCTCACCGAAGGGGCGGAGATAATGAAAGCTCTCGGCTATGAAACCAAAACAAGCAGGGCATCATCAGGTGACAAATCGGTTACCTTGTAATAATATTGTTCATTGACAACATTCTGTGCGGATGATAGAATGATTATGCGATCAGAGTGAATATCAGAGGTATTCACCTGATTACAAATGTCACATAGAAAGTGACTGACGGCACCTTTCATTTTATCCCGGGCTGTGATACTATATGATCATAGAAATTCACACAGAAAGGGTGGTTGCAATGACAGTACCTAATTTTACGATCATGGTGATCTTTTCACTTCTGAAAGCAGTGATACCTCTGATTCTGATAGGGGTCATCATATTCCTTGTTGTGACTGATACCAATAAGAAAAAGGGAAGTGCTCCCGTTCAGTATGATGCTCAGGGAAGAGCTGTCGTCACACCGAAGGGAAGATTCAATACATCGACTGTACTCCTTCTTATCGGTAGCTCATTCATCCTGCTTTCAGTCATCGCATTCGTTTGTGCGAACTGGGTAAAGCTTCAGGATTGGGGGAAGGTCCTCGTACTTCTCGGAGCGGCGGCTGTATCGCTGCTGATAAGCGTATTCCTCAGGTCGACTGCAAAGCTTGACCTTACTTCATCCGCATTCTATATAATCGGCGTATCAATGCTGGCTGCAACACTTCTGACCGCAGGCGGCTACGGACTTTTCGGAGATTGGTACAGCCTTCACGGCAGCGGAGCTGCAATGATGTGGGCAACAGCCTCGCTGATGATTGCCGCGTCATCATTGCCTGCATATATGCTTTATAAAAAGAAGGCATACATTTACATCGGATTATCGTTCATATCGGTAAGCCTGATCTTCCTTGCAGCACAGATGACCGACAGCTTCAAGATGTTTGCTGTGCTCATTATAATGATGCAGTTTGTCATCACGTTCATTGTCCATATAATAAAGCCTCAGAAGGGTACAATACTTGAGCTTCCCGTACATAATGTCGGCAGTGTTACATCAGTCGTATTTGCTATATTGGCATTTATGTACGTGTTTGTATCAACATTCAGCGCAGATCTGTACACATACATTATCCTCGGAGTCATCATGCTTGAGTGCTTCCTTTTTGGGATTATCAGGAAGCAGTCTTGGCTGTTTGTGATATCTGATCTGACAGCTATATATACAGCCTTCACGGCAGCGATTGGTTTGCATGATAAGTACGGCACAGGTTTTGCAATGCTGTTCTTCGCATTCAGTTCACTTGCACTCTACCTTATCAATTTAAGCGCATTGCACAGCTATACAGCTCCGAGAGGAACAACATTCAGCTTTGCTGTTATCGGAGCACTGGTGTCACTGCTTGCGAATAATGAAAGCTGCTGGGGAATGAATCTTATAGTGCCCATAGCAGTATCGCTGCTGATTTACTGCTTTACTCTGCATAAGGTGCTCGAAGTTCAGATATTTGCAGGTTTATCTGCTCCGATAATCCCCTTGATGACAGCTTTCTTCCTCAATAACAGGTTAGTCGGGACATTCGGCAGTGAGAATAAAGCAAGCATACTTACTCTGACGCTCAGCGGATTCGTTCTTATCAGTCTGGCAGCAACCTTCCTGCTTATGAACCTGCCGAAGCTCAGCTTTGAATTCAGCGAATATCACCCATTGAGAACAGAAGTCCCCCTGTATTCCAATATGGTGGTTTTGGGTGCAGTGCTCCTGGGCTTATCAGGATTCAGTGAGCTTTCTGTTATGGTTGTTGCAGCTTGTATTCTTCATTTTATAGTGTCTCATTTCATGAAATGCAATATTACCGCAGCAGGCTCAGTTATAGGACTTATTATCATTACAAACCGTACATTCGGCAATATGTTTGAGAATAGTGAAATTCCGATGTATCTGATGTTCGGACTGTTTGTACTGATGCTCGTATTATCAAGGATACTTTTCCCTGATTCGTTCATATCACGAAAGAATGACAGAGAACATTTTGATGTTCTGCTGCTCAGCTCGTGGATGTGTATAATCGGATTTCCTTTCTTTGACACAATGTCTTTGTTCCTCAGAGGTATGGCTATAGCAGCGTTTTTAGCCTTCCTCATCAAGAAAAATACAAGCAAGGATGTCACAGTCGTTCTGGTGTCTCTCTCTATGTGTATTGCAGCTTTTGCCTGCTTTACAAGAATTTTGCTGATCATTGATTCTTCGATCATCGGCAGCAAGATGACGCTCGGTATCATCGTTCTGCTCGGAGCAGCATACAGAATTATCCTGAAACAGCACAGACTTGCATCGAGAGTCATTTCTGAGATAATGTTTGCTGTTTCATTCATCGGACTTATCATTGATGCAATGATATATCATAATGCAGCAAATACGATATTTGTACTTGCCGTAACAGCTGCGATACTTCTTGTTGCCTTCTATTCAAAGAACAAGACATGGTTTGCAGTATCCTCGACAGCTCTTATGGTCATCACAGTATTTTCAACGCGAAAGTATTTTGCAACAATGGGCTGGTGGATATATCTCCTGATAGTAGGACTGATACTAATAGCCGCAGCCGCTGTAAACGAATATTGCAGAAAGAAGGACTGCACAATAAAAGCAGCAGCTTCCGAGACTTTTTCGGGCTGGAAATGGTAAAAAGAAAAGGACAGTCTGAGGGGAGTTCCCTCAGACTGTCCTGTTTTTACTTAGCAGCAGCCGAAAAGCCTGCAAAGCAGTGTAAAGATATTTCTGCACATGATCGTGTACCTCCTAAGCAATTTCCCTCTTGGGATACTTCCATTATACCGTATGAATGTGAGTGAATCAATGATGAAATAATGGAAGAAAAATTACCTGTCAAGAACATGAAATATTAGTATAACTGCTTATTTGAGCGGAGTAACATTATTGAAGACCGCATAGAATTTCACGGGAATGTTTTTGTCAATGTGGCATTTGCCAAAAAACCATTTACGATAAGTGCATGACTTGATGATCTCCTCAAACAGAGCGTGAACCTCAATACGCTCAAAAACGTCAACACCGAGACAGTCCTTGACGGAAGCAGGCGGCTCATGTGTGATGACATAATCGACCGCGTTGCCATGCTTTTCGAGATTGTCAACAGCTTCCATTATCTCCTCATGAGTTGGCTGTTCGCGCTCCCACCAGTCGGTGTTGCGCCGAAAATCAATATCCTGACTATGTCCGCCTCCGAAGGTGAATATGCGTTTATCCTCAATATTGTATATCTGTCCGCGCATGAGGTGAACAAGGTTCGGAGCTATTACCCTTGCCATACCGCCGTTCCACATCTCAGTCGGGTAGTTTTCGAGAATGTCGAAATTTTCGTGGCAGCCGTCAATGAAGGCGATAGTGAAGTCTTTGGAGGCGAGTTTCCGCAGAGCAATTCGCTCCTGCTTTGAGCCGTCCCAAATAAAGCCGAAATCTCCGCAGATTATCAGGGTGTCGCCCTTGACGAGCTTTTTCATCTGCGGATCCTTGAAGCGGGCAAGATCACCGTGAGTGTCACCTGTAACATATATCATTTGAATTTCCTCCGATTTTGTTCTTACAGTGGTAAAATATCTATATCTAAATACATATTATAACACATTTATTTCAAATTATCAAGATGTGAATACCATGAATAATGATTTTTCGACTGATTAATCATGCATTGTATGGTATGATACTGCTGCACCGTATCACTAAACAGACCGTAGCAGAGCTATAATGAAAAAGTCCGGTAAAACCGGACTTTTTGTTTATTCATGATACCCATTCAATATTGCTGAGAGTAACCGTGTGTTCTCCGAGCGAGGCTGCGCCGTCAATGTTTCCGAGCTGGAATTTAAGGTCGGCAGTCATATCAGTTCCGAATACGACATCAAAGCTGTAATGAGTCTTTTCGGGAGTAATAATGAGCTTTTTGTCAAGATAGCGGTTGTACTCCATGTCCTCGGCAGTGACGATCATGCTTCGGGCAACGTCGGAACAAACATCAAACGAAAGGGTATATGTCTTACCGCTGAGAACATTTTCTCCGCGGATAAGCCCCATAACACCGTATTCAAGGCTTCCTGTGCCTGCTATTGTTATTACAGTTCCGCCGTCTCTGTTTGTTACGGTCGCATCTGCTCCCTCGGTGTATGATTCAAGAGGCAGGGAGGTCACAGGGGTAGGGGAGAAGGAATTTCCCATATCATAAACGCGGACATAGTCGATCTCAAAATCCCGTTCTCCGTCAGCGAATACAGAAGGATCGGCATAGATGCCGTCTACACCGTCAAAATGGCCGCCGACTGCGAGATTTAGTATCAGGTAGAAGTTCTGATCAAACGGAGCAGGGTACTTGTGCCCGTTGGAATACCAGTCGCTCTGAGTGCTGTACAGGTTATCGTCAACATACCAGCGTATTTGATCGGAATCCCATTCGACAGCATAGGTGTGCCAGTTTTCTGTTGAATCCCCCTGAGTAAATTCGTAGTTGCCTGTGAGGTATGTATTTCCGGGCCATACGTCTCCGAAATGGATGGTACCGCATATTTTGTCAGGAGTGCTGCCCCAGCCCTCCATTATATCTATCTCACCTGAGGCTGCCCATCCTCCGTAGAGACTGTTTTCGGGGAGCATCCATATTGCAGGCCACAGCGATTTTCCGGAGTCACATCTTGCACGCACTTCTATACGTCCGCCGCAGACGGAGAAAAGGTGCTGTGTGCTGAGACGTGCAGAGGTATATTCATAATCTCCCTGTACGGGATCCGAGTAGTGCTCTTTTCGGGCAGAAATAGTGAGAACTCCGTCATGTACAGAAGCATTTGAGTCTGTATAGAATTCCTGTTCATTGTTGCCCCAGCCGTTAGTGATGTAATTGCCGTCTGCATCGAGCTTCCAGTTTCCGAGCTCGTAAGCCCACTTGGTTCTATCAATGGAATCTCCGTCGAATTCATCGTTCCAGATGAGCCGCATATCGTTTGATCCTGAGAAGTAAAGGCTCTTCATAAGGCAAAGATCGAAAATGTCGAGTCTGCCGTCAGAGCAGAGATCAGCAGCCTTCCAGTCCGCAAGGTCAGCATCGGGTGCAGCAAGCAGCCATTTCTGAAACGTCACAATATCAGCAATATCGAAGCTTCCGTCTGAGTTCGCATCTCCTCGGAGAGATGTTCCCGCATCAGAAGCAGTAGCTGAAAATGGAATGACGGAAACTGCCAGAGCAGCAAATGACAGGAGAGCAATAATATTTTTTATCATTGTATGCACTTTCCTTCTGATGTAATGTTGTTTTCATAGATGGAAACAACCATAATAATCTTATCATATACGGTTGTAAGTGTCAAGAGAGTCAAAATATTATAAAAAAGCAGTCTGCCAAGCCGTAACCTGTAATTTGTCAAAGGGAAATATCCCTGAACGTGACTATTCTCATGCGATATTAGAATCTGAAAAAATGAGAGCAACAACAGCCATAGCAGCCGTAGTTACTCTCATCTCTGACAGCATTTCTGCTTCGGAGCTATATTATATTTTGTATTCTTCTGCTTCCTTGCGGAGCTTTATATCTACAAGTGCATCTAATATGGTACCGTTTTCAGCGTACTCTTCGGAGAATACCTTGCCTTCAGCGCGTATCCTGTTTATGAAAGAAGTCTTGTCATAGGGAACGAGCAGCTTCATACGCACAGCAGTTTCAGGAAGATTTCGTGCTATACATTCGAGCAGCCTGTCAAATCCGCTGTGATGCTTTGCGGAGATTATGACAGTGTGATCGTCCTCAAAGACAGTGTCGGGATAAAGTGCGGCATCCGACTTATTCATAACATTAATTTTTGGAATATCGTCACAGCCAAGCTCCGAGAGGAGCTGCATTGTAACCTCAGCCTGCTGCTCTCTTTCCTCGGAAGACAGATCCTGCACATTCAGTATAACATCTGCGGAAGCTGCTTCCTCAAGAGTAGATTTGAATGCTTCAACGAGGTTATGCGGCAGTCTGCGGATAAGCCCTACCGTATCGGTAAGCAGTACGCTGCGACCGTCAGGAAGCGCAACGGCGCGTGATGTTACATCAAGCGTAGCAAAGAGCTTGTCCTCAGCGAGAACTCCTGCATCGGTCAGAGCATTGAGCAAAGTGGATTTTCCTACATTTGTATATCCTACGATAGCTGCACTGAGGATACCGTCCTTTCTGCGCCGCGAACGTGAGAAGGTACGGTGTTTCTTGAGTTCTTCAAGTTCTGTTTCAAGGTAGGTGATGCGTCTGCGGATATGACGCTTGTCCGTTTCGAGCTTTGTTTCGCCCGGTCCGCGTGTACCTATACCGCCTCCGAGTCTGGAAAGGGAAACGCCCATTCCTGTCAGTCTCGGAAGTCTGTACTTCTGCTGAGCGAGCTCTACCTGAAGCTTACCCTCTTTGGTTTTGGCACGCTGAGCGAAAATATCAAGTATCAGTGTCGTCCTGTCAATGACACGAACATCGAGGATATTCTCGATATTACGCACCTGAACGCCGCTGAGCTCATGGTCGAATATAACGAGCTCGGCTTCGAGAGCGGCGAGCTGTTCTTTCAGTTCCTCAAGTCTGCCTGCTCCCATGCAGGTCGCAGGATCGTATGAGGTTTTCTTTTGTATCAGCTTTCCTACAACTTCGGCATTAGCTGTTTGTGCAAGCTCTTCGAGCTCACAGATAGAAGCTTCGGCATCAAATTCGCCTGTATCGACACAGGCTAATACAGTTTTTGTAGGTTTGTCTTCAGTTTTGTTCTCAAACATATCTGCTCCTTATTGAGCTGTTTCAGCCGCTTCCGAAGTGCTCTCCTCAATTATGGTATCCTGGAGCGACTCATTGCCTTTTGAATCATAAGTGTATATGTCGGTATGCATTTTGTCATCATTGACAGATTTGTAGGTTTCGGTCTTTCTGTATTTTTTCAGCCTGTTGCCATCCCACTGATATATGATGAATCTGTCGATATATCCGTCATCCTGTTCTTCGACGAGTGTTTTATCATCACCGACCTTCGTAAGTCTGTTGATCTCCATCAGCTCATCATTGAGGACAAAATCGTTCTTTTCGGGAAGGTAGCAGTAGTAATATCCATAACCGGAGTAAGAATTTTCGTAGGGAATAAAAATATCCTGAAAGCCGTCAAAGTCAAAATCTGCGACAGAAATATATTTTACGTCGGGAGTATAGTAATAATCGAGAGTTTTTACAAGTCTGTCATTGATGCGGAGCTCAACGGTAGTGCCATTGAGAGCATAAGTGAACTTCTTTTCCTCTGCGGGAGCAGTAAATTCCTGAGTAAAAGACTGAGTGGCTGTCTGTGGAACAGGAGAGGTGGTGAATACCGTGAAATTCTCAGTTCGTATATGAGCCTCAGGATCTTCGTCTTTTCTGCTACACGAAGCAAGTACAGCAGAAAGAAGTAGAGCTGTTATAAGCAGTTGCTTCTTCATTGTTCTGATGACGCTCCTTCCGCGAGTCTGGAAATTTCTTCAGGTGTGAAAATATAGTTCTTTCCGCAGAAATGGCATTTGACCTCTGTGTCCTTGCCCTCTGCGGCGATCGAGCGCAGTTCCTTCTGTCCGATACTGATAAGAACGTTTTCGGTGCGTTCTCTGCTGCAGTTGCAGCTGTAGACAGGAGAGGCTTTATCGAGTTCATTCGGCTCAAGTCCGTTAAGGAGCATATCAGCGATCTCTTTCGGAGTAGTGCCTTCATCGAGCAGAGCCGAGACAGGTCTCATTCCGGCAACATTTTTCTCGATGATGTCTATGCATTTTTCGTCTGCAAAAGGCAGAAGCTGAACAATATAACCTCCGGCAGATCTTACTGAAAGATCGGTATCCACAAGTACACCGAGAGCACATACAGTCGGGATCTGTTCGCTTACAGCGTAATAGTTGGCAATATCTTCAGCGATCTCACCTGATACGAGCGGGATCACACCTACATACGGATCACGAAGTCCCATATCCTTGACAACGGCAAGAGTACCGTTTCTGCCGACAGCTCCGCCGACATCGAGCTTTCCCATTTCGTTCAGCGGAAGCTCAACAACAGGATTGGTAACGCAGCTTTTTACATTGCCGCGGCTGTCTGAAACGGCTACAAGCTGTCCTGCAGGACCGTCAGCATCAATACGCAGTGTAAGGCTGTCGTCATCACCCTTGAGCATATATCCCATAAGAGAGGCACCGATGGTAAGCCTGCCGAGACCGGCAGTAATAACTGCTGAGGTCTTGTGAAGCCTTTCTATTTCCGAAACAATATCCTTTGCATCAAGAACGGCAGCAAAAGCTGAGCCGTCAGCAGATATAGCTCTGTATAGTTCACCCATGTGTATTTAGTCCTTTCATGTTGTTTGACCGTTTACAAGGCATCTTGCAACGTATACGATACGCTGTGAATCCGGGGCAGGGGGCAGGTCAGTGTCATCGCCGTATCTGGCAATGACTTCAAAACCTGCATCCGACAGAGCTTTTTCAAGCTCGGCTTCACTGTATGCCATTTCGGAGAAAGAGTCGGAGCTGCGTGAATAAAGCCCGTTATCCTCTTTCTCGAAGAATTCAAGATGCATCCTGACTTCGTTGGTTTCGGGAACAAGAGAGTTTTCCCAGATGCAGTAGACATTTTCTGTTTCGTAGGTGAATGTATTATCAGCGAGTACGTTCTGATGCTTGTACAGCGTATTTACATCGAAGATAAACAATCCGCCTGTTTCCGAGAAAAAAGCGACCTTTTTGAAAACCTCTCTGACAGCCTCGATATTCGGGAGGTGATTGATGCTGTCGAGAGCACATATAGTAATATCGACAGTGCCGAACAGATCGAGTCTGCGCATATCCTGATTAAGATACTGGATATTGAGTCCGCTGTCGAACTTTTTATCGAGAGCAATACCGAGCATTTCATCAGAATAATCCACACCAATGACATCATACCCCATACGTGCCATTTCCTCGGATATGCTGCCCGTTCCGCAGGCGAGGTCGAGCAGGATACTGCCTGAAGTCGTCTTGAATCTGCTGATGATGCTCTGAAAATAGGCAGCGCGTCTGCCATAGTCAATATTAGCGGTAAGCTCATCATAATACCGCGCGAATACACTGTAACCTGCCATCAGTCGAGCCCTATTTCCTCGGCACCTGCTTCACGTCCGTCGGCGTCAAAGAGGACACGTTCGCGCTTGACGAGTGTTTCAGCCCCGTCTGTGTACTCAAAATAGTCTATCAGGAGATCATCTTTGTCTTCTGTTGAGCGGTATTGCTTCTTCAGAGTAAGGATATCAGGCTCTTTGTCTTTCCAGCAGAAAACTCTTGTTTCATACTCGTCATCACTAAGCCTTATATGAGTAGTGAAAGTCTTGTTATCTTCATCTATTTCCGCATGAGAGTCGATAGTCTCAAGCTCATCCCACTTGACGAACTTCTCCTCATCCGAGTCATAGTGATAGTATACGCCAAATGTGTTCAGATTACCGATCTGGTGGGGGATAAAGAGGTCATCATATCCGTCGAGGTCAACATCCTCGATGATAAGCTGAGCGCGCATTTCAGTTTTAATATCAGCGAGAGCTTCAAGAAGCTCCTCTGTATCAGTTTCAATAGTCTGTATGCGTTTGTCGTCAACAAAGACCTCAACGCCTTCTGTTGTGACTCTGAATTCAAATCTGCCTTTAGAGAAAAGTGTATGCACAGGTACAGCAGTCGTGGTCGTCGTAGCGACAGTCACCACAGTTTCAGTAGAAGTATTGATATTGTGCTTTGTTGTGTTACCTGAAGTACGTTCAGTGCGTTTGGGGACAGTGAGTGTTATTCCTCCGTGGGCAACAGACTGAGAAGCCGTAGTCGTGGTGGAAGATGAGCCGGAAACAGTGGTCGATGCTTCGGTTTTGCTTGTTGTCACGGAAGAAGAAACAGCAGTTGTATTGGCAGAGCTTACAGTTTCTTTTTCAACAGCAGTTGTCTCAGGTGTAACAGGATCATCCTGAACAGGATCCATTTTTCCGCAGCCTGTCAGAAAGCTGAAGCACATTATAGCAGCAATTGCTGATTTGTTCAATGTATATCACCTCGAAAGAATGTGTGAACATTCACGTCAAATGGGCGACTGAAAGATACTCAGCCGCCCATTGTATTGACTTACTTGTTGCCTGTTTCCCTGAGCTTGCAGCATTTCTTGTACTTCTTGCCGCTTCCGCAGGGACAGGGATCGTTGTCGCCGACCTTGTTTGAACGGACAGGCTCATCCGCAAAGCTTCCGTCGCCTGCACCGGCGTTGGGAGCATCGGGCTGAGCAACCTGCTCACGCTCGGGAGCCTCATGCTTCTGGAGCTTTACTGTAAGCAGAGCGCGTACAGTATCCTCGCGGATAGACTCGACCATGGCATCGAACATCTCGAAGCCTTCATATCTGTATTCGATAACAGGATTCTTCTGACCGAACGAACGGAGACCGATGCCCTTCTTGAGCTCTTCCATATCGTCGATATGAGCCATCCACTTTGTATCAACAGTCTTGAGGAGGATAACTCTTTCGAGTTCACGGAGGATCTCTCCGCCGTATTCCTCTTCCTTAGCCTGATAGATCTCGCCGCACTTCTCATTGAGAGCGTTGCTGATCTGTTCCTTGGTAACAGTTTTGAGTTCTTCCTCGGTAAATGTAAGGTCCTCGTTATCAATGAGCCAGCCGTTGAAGTATTCCTTAAGACCAACGATATTCCACTCATCGCGGTTGTCATCATCCATAAGATAAGTATTGACAGTTGAAGTAATGAGGTCCTCCATCATCTTGAGAATATCCTTGTGGAGGTCTTCACCGTCGAGAACCTGTGAACGCTGCTTGTAGATGATCTCACGCTGTGTATTCATAACGTCATCGTAGTTGAGGACGTTCTTTCTTATGCTGAAGTTTCTGCCCTCGACTTTTTTCTGTGAGGACTCGATTATCTTGGTAAGCGACTTGCTTTCGATAGGCATAGTTTCGTCTACCTTGAGTACGCTCATCATCTTTTCGAGACGGTCACCAGCGAAGATACGCATCAGGTCATCCTCAACTGAGAGGAAAAAGCAGCTTTCACCCTCATCGCCCTGACGGCCTGAACGTCCGCGGAGCTGATTGTCTATACGTCTTGATTCGTGACGCTCTGTACCGAGGATAAAGAGACCGCCTGCCTCCTTGACAGCAACAGCCTTTTCCTTGATCTCGGCATTGAATTTATCATAATATTCACGGTACTTCTTTCTTGCATCGAGTATCATCTGGTCATCCGTATCAGCGAAACCGATAGCAGCTGTGATAAGCTCCTCCTCCATGCCGTCCTTGCGGAGAGCAGCTCTTGCGAGGAATTCAGCATTACCACCGAGCATGATATCGGTACCACGGCCTGCCATGTTGGTAGCGATCGTAACTGCACCGTATTTACCTGCCTGAGCGACTATCTCAGCTTCCTTTGCGTGATGCTTTGCGTTGAGGACCTCGTGCTTGATGCCCTTTCTCTTGAGCATAGCTGAGAGAAGCTCTGACTTTTCGATTGAAACAGTACCAACGAGGATAGGCTGACCCTTCTGGTTGCACTCGATGATCTTGTCGATGATAGCGGAATACTTGCCCTTTTCGGTGCTGTAAACCTGATCGTTGTGGTCGATACGGATAACAGGCTTGTTAGTGGGTATAGCGATAACATCGAGCTTGTAGATCTCCTTGAACTCGTCTTCCTCAGTCATAGCAGTACCGGTCATACCTGAGAGCTTGTTGTAAAGACGGAAGAAGTTCTGGAAAGTGATAGTAGCAAGTGTCTTTGACTCGCTCTTTATCTTTACGCCTTCCTTTGCCTCAATAGCCTGATGAAGACCGTCATTGAAACGTCTTCCGAGCATGAGACGTCCTGTAAATTCGTCAACGATGATGATCTCGCCGTCCTGAACAACGTAATCGATCTCGTTTTTCATAACGCCGTTAGCCTTGATAGCCTGATTTATGTGATGGAGGAGAGTCATATTCTCGGGGTCCATAAGGTTATCGATACGGAAAGCCTGCTCAGCCTTCTTGACACCGCGCTGTGTGATAGTAGCTGTCTTAGCTTTTTCGTCGATGATGTAGTCAGCGATCTCACTGACAGTATCCTGATCGACCTTGTCATCCATCTCAACAACAGTAGTAGGAGTAAGCATCTTAGCAAAGCGGTCAGCTATCGAATAGAGGTCAGTAGACTTGTCTCCGCGGCCGGAAATGATAAGAGGAGTACGAGCTTCATCAATAAGGATAGAATCGACCTCATCGACGATAGCGAAATTAGGCTCGCGCTGAACGCGCTCCTCCTTATGTGTTACCATGTTGTCACGGAGGTAATCAAAACCAAGCTCATTGTTAGTAGCATAGGTTACATCACAGAGATAAGCCTCACGGCGTTCATCATTATTGAGCCCGTGGAGGATACAGCCTACTGTGAGGCCGAGCCAGCGGAGGACCTTACCCATTTCCTCAGCCTGAGTCTTAGCAAGGTAGTCATTGACGGTAACAACGTGAACACCCTTGCCTGAAAGAGCATTAAGGTATGAAGCCACACAGGCAACAAGAGTTTTACCTTCACCTGTCTTCATTTCGGCAATACGTCCCTGGTGAAGAACGATAGCACCGATTATCTGAACAGGGTAGGGCTTCTTTTCAAGAACACGCCAAGCTGCTTCTCTTACGGTAGCAAGAGCCTCGGGGAGAACATCATCGATAGTCTCTCCTGTTTCGAGTCTGTCCCTGAATTCCTGAGTTTTAGCCTTAAGCTCAGCATCTGAGAGCTTCTGATATTCCTCATCGAGATCAAGAACTTTATTTTTAATCGGCTCAATGCGCTTAAGTTCTCTGTTGGAGTAAGCATTCGCGCCTAAAATACTTTTAAAAAGACCCATTTGTATGATTACCGCCTTTACAATAAATTAAGAGTACCTGCATAATAAAATACATACAATTATTTTACAACAAAACCGCAGATTTGTCAATACCCTAAAAGGAAAAGCACGGAAATCGGCTGAAAGGTCGTTTTCCGTGCATAATGATACGATTTCGCAGCAGATTTCGGACTGCTGTCAGTCAAGACCGTAGAAAATGCGGTGATTACGGCTGATATACCTGCTTATAAGCGAATAGTATTCATCACCGTAGGGAATGAACAGATATGCCTCATCATCGAATTCTTCGCATTCATACTTTTCTTTGCCGAAGTATTCAAGAGCGACTCTGTCAACGTCCTCGGGGTAACAGGGGGAATCAGGCTGAGCGTAGAAGTCATAGTAAAAAGAGGCAAAAGCCTTTCCCTCGTCGTTCAGGATCTCCTTTGTAAATTCGCCGCTGAGGGAATGGATGATGAATCTGCGTATATCAAGATCACCGTGTCTTATGTCTCTCAGCTCGTCTGCAAAGAACTCCTTGAATTCATCAGCGATAAGGTTGTGTTCTATACACCATCGCAGGAACATTGCGATATGGTTTGCACCGTTTATCTCACTTGTATCAAGCTGTTTGTCCTCGATTTTCGAGGAATGATCCTCAACACGGTCGATAAGCTCAAATGTTGAGGAATCCACCACAGGTCTGCGGTCAAGGTCAATAACGGGGTCAGGCCCGTTTCCGAAGCGGTCAAGCAAAGCATCTGTGCCGTGGTCGACCTTGTATCTCATCTCAATGTCATAGAGCGGGAAGACCTGATAGAAATTGACTGTCTCACCGTCAGGAAGCCTGCATACGGAAGAATTATCCCCACAGGCAGGAGATAAAAGGATAAGGGCACTCAGCTCCGTGTCATCAGTAAAAGGACAGCCGTAGTCAACCGTATGTCCCAAGCCTATCCACGAGTGATGCCGTACAGGCAGATGACCTATCCTGTTCAGCAGCTCGATAGGCCACATTGTATGCGCCTGCTGAGAATCAAAGTACCAGTTTGCAGGCAGACAGAGAACAAGCTCGGTGCGATCGAGATTCTGTCCGCGAAGTTCCTTCGGGAGCTTCATTTTGTAGGCACCAAGTCCCATAGTAACGAGTGTAATGAAATATCTGCTGTCATCGGGAGGTATGACAGCAATGTCGATCTTAACATCCTTCGGTGAATTATCACGGAAAACCTTCGGGAAATCGCCGAAGTGTTCGGTGATAAACTCCTCAATAGCTTCTGACTGTTCAGGAGAGTAGGTCAGAACATCAGGGTCGGTTTTGTTGTTTATATCACTCATCAGCACCCCTCTTTTCTGACATATAACTGTCAAGCTTGGCACTCAGTTCATCAATCTTTTGGTTCAGCCTGATATTTTCGTCGCAGATACGGCTGAGAAGTCCAATAACATTATCGAGCTTTGTACGCATATCGGCATCATCCTCAGGTTTGACGGATGAAAGCATATTCTTTTTCAGGATCTTTTCAAGAATGTTCCGGAAGCTGATAAAATCCGAGCTGAAATTCCCGTCTGATCTCATTTTTCTGACCGTGCTGCTGTTCTGAAAGAACTGGAACATAAAGCAGTCGAAGGAATTCAGAAAATCAAGGCACCGCGAACTGTCAAAGCATCCGCTGTCCTCAAAATCAAGAGTCATACTGCTTCTGAATGCATTGATTTCTCTGATGAAGCCCTTCTGCTCAGAGCTTGCGGCAGGGGAGGACAATACAAGTCTGTCGGCACTCCTGTAACATTCGCTGCGATCATTTGCTTCATCCTCCAGAGCAAGAACTACAAGAGCAGACTCAAATATATTTGAAAGACTTGAGACTATGACAGGAGTCGGGTCAAAACCATTCCTGCTCAGGTCAATCTGACCTATAACTGCGGCAGATCGCTCGGACTGCTCACAAATGCTGAGAACAAGTTCTTCTTCGGAAAGCATAATCATGGTATCACCTCAATATGATATGCGGTATATCTGCGGGAACAGAAGCAATATGCACAGCTCCCTCTGATTCAAGTTCCTCTCTGCCGCGGAAACCCCATTCACAGCCGATAAAGCGGATCTCCGCATTTCTTGCGGTCTGAACGTCAACATTGCTGTCGCCGATCATATAGGCGGTCATATCTTTGTCATACAAAGAAAGTATCTCGTCAATGACGGCTCTGTCAGGCTTTTTGGGACGTTCAGAGCAGCCGCCGAGAACAGCTTCAAAGTTAATATCGGGCAGAAGTGAAGCAATAAGCTTTCTTGCGAAATTCTGCGGCTTGTTGGTTGCTACTGCAATCCTGACACCTGATTCGGACAGCTCATGCATTATGCCGTATATGCCGTCATAGAGCTTTGTTTTATCGAGATAGTGTTCGGCGTAGTAACTGCTGAACAGCTTGTGGAGTCTGTCAGCATCATTCGTGCATCCGTCAGGCAGAGCACGCTGACACAGAACAGCAGCGCCGTTTCCGACCATCTGCTTGTACTGTTCATAGTCATGTACGGGATAGCCGAGTTCACGAAGTCCGTAATTGACAGCATCGCCGAGATCGGCGATAGTATCGGCAATAGTGCCGTCAAGATCAAAAATCGCAATAATCATGACATCACCGTTTTACTTCATCAGAGTAGCAAGCGTGCGCGAGTAGCGTCCGCGGAACTGCTCGAATCTGTCCTCGTCGATAGCTTCGCGGATCTTTTCTGTAAGCGTGTTGTAAAAATACAGATTGTGCTGTACGGCAAGCCTGCCTGCAAGCTGTTCATTAGCCTTGAAAAGGTGACGTATATATGCACGCGAGAAATTCTTACAGGTCGGACAGTCACACTGTTCGTCAACAGGTCTGGGATCGGTCTCATAGCACTTGTTTCCGAGGTGCATGATGCCGCTCCATGTGAAAACGGTAGCATGACGTGCATTACGGCTCGGCATTACACAGTCGAACATATCGATTCCGCGTGCAACAGCCTCGATAATATTCGATGGAGTACCTACTCCCATGAGGTATCGCGGCTTCTCGGATGGCATAAAAGGCTCTACAACATCAATTATCCTGTACATCTCGGAAGTTGATTCACCGACAGCGAGTCCTCCGATAGCATATCCGTCAAGGTCGAGCTTTGCGATGTCCTTCATGTGTCTGATACGGAGATCATCGTATGTTGAGCCCTGATTGATACCGAAAAGCATCTGCTTCTTGTTTATGGTGTCGTGGAGGCTGTTCAGACGCTCCATTTCATCCTTGCATCGGTAAAGCCAGCGTGTTGTACGCTCGATCGACTTTTCGGCATATTCGTAGGCGGCAGGATTCTCAACACACTCATCGAAGGCCATGGCGATGGTCGAGCCGAGATTAGACTGTATCTGCATACTTTCCTCGGGACCCATGAAAATGCGGTGTCCGTCGATATGTGAAGCGAAGTACACGCCCTCCTCCTTGATACGGCGGAGCTGAGCGAGTGAGAACACCTGAAATCCGCCGCTGTCGGTCAGAATGGGCTTATCCCAGTTCATGAACTTGTGCAGTCCTCCCATTTCCTTTATGACCTTGTCTCCGGGTCTGAGATGAAGGTGGTAGGTATTGCACAGCTCGACCTGCGTTTTTAGGTCGCGCAGGTCAACGGAAGATATGCCGCCTTTGATAGCAGCAGCAGTACCGACATTCATGAAGCATGGTGTCTGAAAGGTACCGTGTACTGTCTTAAAAACGCCGCGGCGTGCCTTGTTGTCTTTCTTTAATAATGTGAACATAAAGACTCCTTTACGGGAATGTATGGTATCAGGATAGGTTGTTTATGCAGATGAAACCTGCAATATAGAGAATAAACGAAGTAATATTGATGATATACGCAATAGTCATCATGGTTTTGTAACCTCTGGTGATTGTTGTACCATTTTCGGTATAGAGAAATCTTGCAATCGAACTGAGAACTCCTGTTGTCAAGCCTATGGCGGCAGGCAAAAGACCAAGAACAGCAGCAAAAACAAAGAATACTCCATATACGGCTATTAAAAGAGGATACAGAAAAATCACCATAAGAGTCTCAGCATCATTGCTGAGAGACGAAATGTCAAGATATTCCGAAAGCTCAGCCACAGCTGAAAAACTGGCAATAATAACAAAAATACCTGCAATGATAAAAATAGCTGCACCGGTAGCATTGATAATAAAATCAGTGTTTATTCTTAATTTTACATTTTTCATGAAAGTGACCTCCTGTTGTTTTTCTTTAGTATAACAGCAGGATGTCAAATCAACAAGATGATAAAGGTAACTTTTCAGATTACAAATGTAATTTTCAGACTAATGCGTAAGGCTCTGTTTCGTCAGGGGTACGGCATCTGCGCTTGTTGCAGAAGCCGATGAGCTCGCCGCTGTTGCTGCGAAGCGCGGAAATATAGGTATCAGTCGAGCTCGAGTTGTATCTTACCGCGAAGACCTGATTGTTTTCTTTACTTTCCTTGAACCATTCCACAACCATGTTTATTTTGCTCTGGGCTTCAAGGTCAAGAAAGGTGTTCAGAGATTTGCCGATGATGTTATATCCGCCGAACCGTTCATATTCTGCGGCAGCAGCTTTGTTGATGTACAGTATATGGTAATCGGTGCTGCAAATGGTAACAGGTTCCTCTTCGGTTTCAATGTAAGATTTGAAAAATTCTGTCAATTCCATTATTGTAATGTCCTTTCTTGTGTAATATGGTGAAAAATAGAGTTGTATACCTGTCAGAGTATGCACATGGAGTCGCCGAAGCTGAAAAAGCGGTATTTTTCCTGAACGGCAATCTTATATGCATTCATTGTGTTTTCATAGCCCATGAAAGCAGAAACAAGCATAATGAGGGTGCTTTCGGGGAGATGGAAATTTGTTATGAGACCGTCAATGCATTTGAACTTGTATGACGGGTAGATGAAAATATCTGTGTAGCCTTCATGCTCGGAGATATCGCCGTAAAATGAAGCAACGCTCTCAAGAGTACGGCAGGTTGTCGTCCCGACCGCAATAACACGGTGTCCCGCCGCCTTTGTTTCGCCTATGAGGTCGGCAGTCTCTTTGGGACGATAATAGTGTTCGCTGTGCATTTTATGGTCGAGGACATTTTCCTCCTTGACAGGGCGGAATGTTCCGAGACCAACATGAAGCGTTACGAAGGCAGTTCTGATGCCGCGCTTCCGAAGATCATCGAGCATATCCTCAGTGAAGTGAAGTCCCGCGGTAGGAGCAGCGGCTGAACCGAGCTCGTTGGAGTACACTGTCTGGTATCTTTCCTTATTTTCGAGTTTTTCCTTTATATACGGCGGAAGCGGCATCTGTCCGACATCTTCGAGAGCTGTGAAGAAGTTGCCTTCACATTCAAATCTGACGATGCGGTTGCCGTCGTCCTTGACTTCGATGACCTCAGCAGTAAGCCTTCCGTTGCCGAAGGTGAATTTAGTGCCGACCTTAGCTTTTTTGCCGGGACGGCAAATGATCTCCCAGAGCTTGTCACCCTTCTGCTCAAGCAGCAGAAATTCAATAAATGTTCCGTTATCAGCTTTCTCGCCGTAAAGTCTTGCGGGAATGACTCTTGAATCATTCATAACGAGAAGGTCACCTTCTCTGAGATGATCGCATAGATTATAGAAGTGGTCATGAGTGACGGTACCATCAGTGCGGTCAACGCACATCATGCGTGAAGCATTGCGCGGCTCAATGGGAGTCTGTGCAATGAGCTCCTCGGGAAGATCGTAGAAGAAATCTGATTTATGCAGTTCCATATATACCCCTTTATTAATTCAAAATGCTCTGTTTCGATATTTTTTTTCAAAAAATGTATTGACAACGCACCGCTAAAGTGCTATTATTTAAACAAGGTAGAGGTGCGGCTGCGAAAAGTAAGCGTACAGAGGACGACCCGTCCGTTGAAGTGCGGTGAAAGGCAAGGTTGCCGAAGAATGGATCCCGGTAAGATCCCTTCTGGCTGTATATCGAACAGGTTTACAGCTGTCATCATGTGTTTGATGGAGAGCTATCGCATAACTCTGATAAAGCTATGCTAACATTTCTATTATAACTCATGATCGACCGGTTTGCAACCGGTTTTCTTATTTTTTGAAAAATTTTATTTAAGGAGACATTATTATGAAACAGTACAATGTTGGAATTATCGGCGCAACGGGCATGGTCGGACAGCGTTTTGCAACGCTGCTTGAGAATCATCCGTGGTTCAATGTGAAGGTCCTTGCAGCTTCACCAAGAAGTGCAGGTCAGACTTATGAGCAGGCAGCAGGAAGCCGCTGGAAGATGTCTGTTCCGATGCCCGAGGCAATGAAGGACATGGTTCTTCTCGATGCAACATCGGATATTGAAAAGATAGCTTCGATGGTTGATTTCTGCTTCTGCGCAGTTGATATGAAAAAGGACGAGATAAAGGTTCTTGAGGAAAAGTATGCAAAGGCAGAATGTCCGATAGTATCGAACAATTCCGCACACCGTTTCACTCCCGACGTTCCCATGGTAGTACCGGAGATCAATCCCGAGCACATTGAGATAATCAAGGCACAGCGCGAGCGTCTCGGCACAAAGAGAGGCTTTATCGCAGTTAAGTCCAACTGCTCGATACAGAGCTATGTTCCCGCACTTCATCCGCTCCGAAAATTCGGCCTGAAGAATGTTCTTGCCTGCACATATCAGGCAATTTCGGGAGCAGGA
>JAKSQV010000018.1 GCA_024403935.1 Ruminococcus sp.
TCGATGTACACATAAGCAGGCTCCGCGAGCGGTTCCGTGACAATCCCGATTTCAGAATAGTGACGATACGCGGACTCGGATACAGGGCGGTGAAATATGAAGAAAACAAAGAAAAAGCCTGAATTTGGACACTACAGGCGACTCACCAGAAGGCTGACGCTCGCCTTCTTTGCAACTCTGTTAGTATTCCTTGCTATATTTTCACTGATAGTGCTGCTTCTTGAAAAGCTCGGATTAAACTTCCGCACCGAGACCTTCTCAGCATTCGGTAGCCTCAGCATCTATTTCGTAAGTGTCATTCTTGCGACAGGCATCTCCTACTTCGCAATGTGGAACATCTTCCGTCCGCTCTCCGACCTCAGCAAGGGTACACGCAAAATAGCTGAGGGGGATTACAGCGTCCGCCTTGAATATACAGGAAAACTCAGAGAACTTGCGGAGTCCGTCGAAAACTTCAACTACATGGCACAGGAGCTCGGCTCGATAGAAATGATACGAAACGACTTCATCGCTAATGTTTCACACGAATTCAAAACGCCTCTTTCCACACTGAACGGCTATATTACGCTTTTGCAGGACAATTCGCTCTCTGATGAGGAACGTAGGGAATACATATCAAAGGCTTTTTTCAGCATTGAAAAGCTGAACGACCTCACCGAGAATATCCTGCGTCTCACAAAGCTTGAAAACCAACTCTCGCTCGGAGAAGTGACCTCATACCGCCTTGACGAACAGATACGTGAAGCTATCGTTCTTCTCGAACCGAAATGGAACAGCAAGAATATCGAGTTTGACCTCGACCTGCACGAGCTGACGGTCAAAACTCACGCCTCGCTTATGTTTCAGGTCTGGACGAACCTGCTCAGCAACGCCATAAAATTCTCGAAGGAGGGCGGCTCCATAACCGTTAAGACCGAAGAATCGGAGCACCACTTCAAGGTCTATATCAGCGATAACGGCATCGGTATGACCGAGGAACAACAGCGTCACATCTTCGACAAATTCTATCAGGCGGACACCTCACGGCAGTCCCAGGGAAACGGACTCGGACTTGCCCTGTGCAAAGAGATAGTTACAAGGTGCGGTGGAAAGATATACGTCACAAGCAAGCCTGACGAAGGCTCTGTTTTCCTTGTAAGCCTCAGAAAGAATCCATAAATGAAAGCCCCTGTCTGTGACAGGGGCTTTATGTTACGAAATATGTCTGCCTTTGCCTTTTTTACGCTTTTCAACGGGTTTCTCAATGGGCTTTTCCTTTCCGCCCATATCCTCGCATATAGTCTCGGCATCTATCTCCTCAGAGCCGTCTGTAAGCTCTGGATTTATCTCTCCTCTGCTCTCATAGAACGGAGTGATAACGTACTTCTGTATCACGGGATAGCTGTTGAAGCATACAACGAACCACATCGGCACAAACGAGAACAGCGGTATCATCAGCATGAACAGCGGCATCATATAGACGAACAGCACTCCGAGAAGTACCGCCAGAACCGCGAGTACCACCGTAGTGATAATGTTCTGCTTCATTGACACGAATGCAAGAGCGAATGAATTCTTTATCAGGTTCTTGAGTGAAAGGTCTGTTGCCGTCAGCATCAGGAAAATGTAATAGTTCATCATGAGTATGACTATCGCAATACTGAATGTAATAACAAGAGGAACATAGAATATCTTGTTGTCATACAGAACTGCCATGCCCGGATACACATTATATCCTGCAAAAGCCGACAGTACAGCAACAACATCTATAATTCCCACAATTGCTGCTTTTCCGAAGTTCTGCTTGTAACCGCTGAAAAAATCGCGTGCAATGAACGAATGACGTTCCAGCAGAAAAAGCCTTATTACTTTCGTTACACCTGCAATAGCAGGTCCGAGGTTGACTACGAAGACTATCAGCAGTAAAATTACAACGGCAAGGCTTATCCTCGGATCACTGATATAGTACATTGCGGGAAGCGTTGCCCACAGCGGTATCGTGAACAGGAAAAAAAGCATATTCAGACCGATCATCAGCCAGAACTTTCTGAAGAAAATATCGAAAAAGAGCGCAAGCCCCTTTTTTCTCGGTGCATCCTTGGCGATACCGGCACCTGCACTTTCGTAATTATTTGAAAACAGACCCAAATCAAACATCCTCCGTTTTTTTACAGCAGACTCCCGAACAGATAACTAACCATGGGAACTGACAAAGATATTATGAATGAAATAAGCGCGAGAACGGCGAATCTTATGCAGTACAGCCTGAAGCTCCTTCGCTCTGAGCTGCGCTTACAGCCGCTTATCATGAACCGAAGCAGTTCATTTGACGAGCGTATGACTTCCCTTGCTGCAATTACCGCTGCAAACAGTTCGGCAAGCGCAAACGGCAGTATCAGCACCACGACAGCGGGAAGGCTTCGCAAGCCGCCTGCTGCATACACAGCAGAAACAGATATTCCTATACCTGCTCCGCGGTAGAATATCAGAGCTGTCCCCAAAGGCTGTCCGAGTGCAAACATTCCCGAAAGAAAAGCCGCAGCAAGAAAAAGCAGCAAGGACAGCAATGTCCGCGCAAATATGCTGAATACCGTATCTCCGCACAATGTCGGAGACAGATACTGATGCAGCCACGGACAGTCAGCACCGACCGAGCTCACGGCAGGCAGTGAGCCGATAATGACTCCTGCTGCACAGACTGCACACATCAGTATGAAGCCCGTATCCTTTCCACGGGCAGGGATATATTTTATATGTTTCATTCCGCATCTTCCTTTCATTACAGGATATGCGGAACGGACAAGCGTTAGAACAACGTGCTTATGTGCATCTCAGCCAAGAGATGTTTCTGAGGTGACCTTATTTTGAAAGCTCGTATGCCCTCTTGGTACAGCTTTCACAGCAGTTCTTTACGGTGTCTTCAAGCTTTCCTTCGTAGAGCTTGTCAAGACCTGCAAGGGTAGTACCTCCCGGAGATGATACCATTCTGATAAGCTCCTCAATGCTGAAGCCTGAATCTGTTATCATCTTTGCCGAGCCGATAAGACTCTGGCTGAACAGCTCAGTGGCAGCAGCGGCATCAATGCCCTCAGCAGCGGCATAGTCGATGAATGCCTTTGCAAAGAGGTAGATAAATGCAGGACTGCTTCCGTTGATCGCAATTATCTCCTTCATCTTGTCCTTGGGAACAACAGCAGCTTTTCCGCATGAACGGAAAACATCGAGTATAAGCTCGAATTCCTTATCTGTGACCTTCTCGTTGCGTGAAAGTGCAGATGCTCCTTCACCGAGAAGGAGAGGCGTGTTAGGCATTACAAGTATGACCTTTACATCAGGTATGGTCTTGGAAGCAATGAACTCATCCGAGATACCTGCGGCAATGGAGATGATGACCTTGTCGGCAGTCACAGACGGAGCTGCTGCTTCAATGACACCTTCGATTATCTGAGGCTTGACAGCAAGGAAAATATAGCTGCACTTCTCAGCAAGCTCTGCCTCGCTTCCGCAGGCTGTAACGCCCAGATCAGCAAGTGCGCTTACCTTGGCAGTGTCAGGATCGAACGCAAAGAGGCTGATGTCAGCCGCTTTCGGGCTTCCTGCAATGCCCTTGATGATAGCGGTACCCATATTACCCGTACCGATAAAACCGATATTAATTTTGCTCATAGCAGATACTCCTTCAGAGAATAAATTATGTGATACACGATTCTTTGCGTTATCAACAGTCAACGCAGATATGACTGCGGCTTAATAGAACGTTGCAACTTCTTTTTCGGGCGGAGCTGCATCCGCAAGAGAAAGGACTTTAAGCACGGGACCTGCTCCTTTATAGAGCTTGTGCTTCTGCACACTGACTCTGGCAGAAACGTTTACCCAATGCTTGGGCTGACGCGGCTCAAAGGGCGTATCCCATTCGGCAGCAGCCCAGCAGTACTGTATATCCTCAACACAGCAGGTCATGATATGTCTGCCGAGTGCAAAGCAGTTCTGAGGGAATTTTTTATTCTTGGCTGCAAGGCCCTTGAAGGTAACAGTCTTGCCGTCGTACTTGTCGGGATCGTCCATGATGTCGCGGTACCAGAGCGCGAAATCCTCGTCCTTTATCACTATATTATCAGCTTCAACGTCGAACGGAAGCGGATCCTCGATATCGTCATAGGCTACCTGTCCGTCGGTGTACTCGTAGCATATCTCCGTACGGCGGCTGACTCCCCTGACTATCTTGTGGAATTCCTGAACGTCAAAGCTCTTGTCAAAGCGGTTGAATACTGCCAGCTCGCACATATTGAGCTTGTCAACCACAAGACTGCGCATATTTGCATTGTAATTGAGGAAGGTAGAAGCGTCCGCAAAGAACATTACCTGTGCAACAGCCCAGTTCTGCGGCATATTCTGAAACAGCTCACCGATGTTCCACATACCGTTATATTCAACGACAACGCGCTCGGCATTTGTTTCAAAAGCAAGCTTTGCAAGATTGGCAATGGTCATTTCTTCCTTTGACTCAATATTGCGTATCTCTACGTTTCCCTTCTTGGCGAAGCGTGACGGATCGTATTCCTCTATACCCTCCTCAAATACGAGAAGAAGCGTTCTTTCACCGTTATTGAAGCGTTTATCCTCCAGTGTCTCCTGAATGAACTTTGTCTTTCCCGATTCAAGAAAGCCGAGAAACAGGTAAACAGGGATAGGCTCCTGCTGATTCTTTGGCATGGCTGTCCTCCTTATTCGATGCAGAACAGCTTTGCAACTGCTTCCTCATTGAGTTTGGAGCCGATAACGCAAAGTCTGCCTGTTGTTTCGGCACTTCCGTGTCTGACATCGGGAACACCGGGAACATAATCAAAGTGTATCCACTGACCGTCCTCGCCTGCAACGATACCCTTCGCACGGAGAACTATACCGAATGATTCCTCGTCAGACAGAGCCTCAAGAGCTGCTGTTACAGCCTCTATCGTATACGGACGGGGCGTTTCTGCTCCCCAGCTTGTGAACACCTCATCAGCGTGATGATGGTGGTCGTGGTCGTGACATCCGCAGGTGCAGTCGGGACCGTGGTCGTGATGATGTTCGTGCTCATGCTCGTGTTCATGTTCATGGTCGTGATCGTGTTCGTGTTCATGGTCATGATCGTGGCATCCGCAGGTGCAGTCAGGGCCGTGGTCATGGTGATGTTCGTGCTCATGTTCGTGCTCATGGTCATGATGATGGTGTTCATGATGATGATTTGCCTCATCAAGCAGTGACTTCAGCTCGTCACTCAGCGTGTTTTTCTGAGTCATTGCATCAACAAGCTGTTTGCCTGTAAGCTCATCCCACTCGGTAGTAACAACAGGAGCTTCCTTGTTCAGCTCGCGTATAAGTTCTACTGCCTCACCGAGCTTCTCCTGTGAAAGTCCGCCCGTGTGGCTGAGAATGATACAGCTTGCATACTCTATCTGGTTATTGAAAAATTCACCGAAATTCTTGTGGTACATTTTGCACTTCTTTGCATCAACAACTGTTGTAAAGCCGTCAAGCTCGACATCGTGCGCATCAATATTGCGTACCGCATTGATAACGTCACTGAGCTTGCCTACGCCTGAAGGCTCAATGAGAATGCGGTCGGGCTTGTATTCATCGAGTACCTTGACGAGTGCCTTGCCGAAATCTCCGACGAGACTGCAGCAGATACAGCCTGAATTCATCTCAGTTATCTCTATGCCTGCATCCTTGAGGAAGCCGCCGTCTATACCTATCTGTCCGAATTCGTTTTCGATGAGGACAAGCTTCTCGCCCTTGTAGCCCTCATTGATGAGCTTCTTGATGAGCGTTGTCTTGCCTGCGCCGAGGAATCCTGAGAAAATCGTGATTTTTGTCATTACGAAACACTTCTTTCCGAAAAATACTTTGCACTTTTTTATATCAATGTCTGCTCAGCAGCTTCATCAATACATACAGAATCGTGCTTCCTGAACAGTGTTCAGGGCAATGACCGCCTTACAGCGAACATCGCGTACAAATTATATTATATCACTTCCGGCACGGAAATGCAAGAGCGGAAAGCGAAATTTCTCTGACAATTGTCAATGTTGGAAGGGTTTTACGTTTTTTGCACTTGACAAACCCTCAGAAAAGTGGTATAGTAAATTAGTAATGTACAGTTGTTCGTCTACGGCGGACGATTTTTCGGTTAAGGATGATTTGTTATGAATAAGAAATCACAGCTTATCGTGGTTGACGCGATGATTCTTCCCGACGTTTTCACAAAGGTGCTCGAGGTCAAGAAACTCATGGCACAGAAAAGCGAAAAAAGCTTTGCCTCTGCCTGCAAACGCATCGGCATCTCCCGCAGTGCTTACTATAAGTACAAGGACAGCGTTTTCTCGTATGAAGAACTGTTCAACCGCAGAATAGTCAACCTCTATCTCCTGCTGAGCGACAGCCCGGGTGTGCTTTCAAGCGTACTGGTCTTTCTGCACAGCCTTGATGCGAACATTCTTACAGTCAATCAGAGTATACCCGTTGACGGCGCTGCTGCTGTCAACATCTCGCTGAGATTGGCAGATGCTTCTCCCGAGGAGCTTCTGTCCCTCAACTCTATTACAGAACTCGACGGTGTGCTTGAGGCAAAAGTCCTCTCCGCCGAATAAACCACGGAGGTTTTTTTATGTCAGTCAAATTTGCAGTATTAGGTCACGGTGTAGTCGGCTCAGGCGTTGTCGAGCTTTTCTACAAGAACAGAAAGAGCATAGAAAAACGTGCAGGTACAGAGATGGATATCAAGTATATCCTTGATCTGCGCGATTTCCCCGACTCACCGTATAAGGATAAATTCACAAAGGATTTCAATGATATTCTCAACGATGATGAGGTCACAGCGGTTGCTGAATGTATGGGCGGAGTAGAGCCTGCATTCACATTTGTCAAAGCCTGCCTTGAAAAAGGCAAGAGCGTATCCACCTCAAACAAGGAGCTTGTCGCAGAAAAAGGCGATATTCTGCTTGCTGCGGCTAAGGCTAACAACTGCAATTTCTTCTTTGAAGCAAGTGTCGGCGGTGCTATACCGATAATCCGTCCTCTCCACCGCTGTCTCGCAGCAAACGACATCGACAAGGTCGCAGGCATTCTCAACGGAACGACCAATTTCATCCTCACAAAAATGTACAACGACAATATGTCATTCGCAGATGCCCTTGCTCTGGCACAGAAGCTCGGATATGCCGAGAAGAATCCCACAGCAGATGTCGAAGGTCACGATGCCTGCCGCAAGATATGCATAATCTCATCTCTTGTATTCGGCAAGCACATTTACCCTTCAAGCGTTTTCACAAAGGGCATTTCCGAGATCGATCTTGCAGATGTTGCCGCTGCTGACATACTCGGTCACGCAATAAAGCTCGTTGCTTCCGTAAGACGTCTCGATGACGGACGCATACTCCCCGCTGTTATGCCCATGCTCGTACCCCATGAGAACATCATGGCAGGCGTGAATGACGTATTCAACGCTGTTCTGGTATACGGCGACGGCATAGATCAGGCAATGTTCTACGGCAGAGGCGCAGGAAAGCTCCCGACAGCAAGTGCTGTAATGGGCGATGTTATCGAGGCTGTAAAGCACAAGGTAACTGTATTCTCCCAGACATGGACATCATCTGATGACAACAGCTTTGTAGCACCTGTAAACGAGCTCTGTACAAAGTGGTACTTCCGTGTTCCCGCTGACTGCGAGAGCGTTGCCGAAGGCGCATATACTGATGAGAACGGTATTTCGTTCATCACAGAGGAAAACCTCAGCTTCGATGAAGCTGCCGCAAAGGCAGAGAAGCTGAATGCACTTGCGTTCCTTCCTGTACTTGACTGATACGGCAGATATAATAAAAGGGCTGCCCCGAAGGAATTCCTTCAGGGCAGCCTGTTTTTTATTCTTCAACACTTACTGACGAGATAACATCTGTAAGGAGATTTGAAGGAAGCTGCTCATATCTGAGGAAATCAAATGTGAAGCTTCCCATACCTCTTGTTGTCTGGCGGAGATACATTGCGAAATCATGCATCTCCCTTATCGGTACCTCTGCAATTATCTGAGTGATACCGTGTGAAACAGGCTCCATACCGAGAACACGTCCGCGGCGTTTATTGAGCTCGCCCATGATGTCACCTGTGTTTTCATCGGGAGCAACGACCTTCAGCTCGCCGATAGGCTCAAGCATTACGGGGTCAGCCTGACGGAGTCCCTCCTTGTACGCAATGGAAGCAGCAGTCTTGAATGCCATTTCCGATGAATCAACGGGATGATATGAGCCGTCAACGAGGATAGCCTTGAGTCCTACAACGGGACATCCTGCAAGCACGCCCTTCTTTACGGACTCTTCAAGTCCTTTCTGAACAGCAGGGAAGTAATTCTTCGGAACAGCACCGCCGAACACCTTCTCCTCAAATATGAGTGTGTCACTTACGCAGGGCTCGAACTCTATCCATACATCGCCGAACTGACCGTGTCCGCCCGACTGCTTCTTGTGTCTGCCCTGAACCTTTACCTTCTTGCGGATAGTCTCCTTATATGCAATCTTCGGAACTGAAAGAAGAACATCCACGCCGAACTTGCCCTTGAGCTTTGCCGCAGCAACTTCAAGATGCTGCTCACCGAGACCGCTGAGTATCATCTCCTTGGTGTTTTCATCCTGAGCATAGCGGAGTGAGGGATCTTCTTCGGTAATACGCGCCATTGCTGTTGAAACCTTTGCTTCATCGCCCTGTGACTTCGGTCTTACAGCCATAGAGAAGCAGGGAGTAAGGAATTCCATTTCGCCGAATTCAACGATACGGGATACATCAGAAAGTGTATCTCCTGTATTTGCTGTGATCTTTGAAGCGACCACGATGTCGCCGGCAGAAGCCGATGTGACTTCTATCTGCTTTTTGCCGCAGAGCGTATAGAGCTTGCCGATCTTCTCATTGCTTGCTGATGCGGAGTTGACCGCTTCGCTGTTGGCATTCAGCTTGCCCGACATTACTCTGATGAACGACATCTTACCGACAAACGGATCGGCAACAGTCTTGAAAATATAAGCAGAAAGAGGAGCATTTTCAGTGCAGGCGATCTCGACAACTTCCTTTGCGGGAGTGTATGCCTCCCCTGCGAATACCTCTGACGGAGACGGCAGCAGGAGCTCAAACTCCTTGAGGAGCATATCTATACCTGAAAGATCAGCAGCCGATGTACATACGACAGGTGTGATGATACCTCTGTTCATACCGTCATGGATGCCGTCAATGAGTTCCTTCTGAGTGAAGGGTTCACCCTCAAAGAATTTCTCCATGAGCTCGTCTGAAGTCTCTGCAACAGCCTCGGTGACTGCGGCAACGAGGCCTTCGATACGGTACTCAAACTTTTCGGATATTTCTGCGGTCGGCATATCAGTCTCGACAGCATTTCCCTTGCCGTCATATTTATACGCCTTCATCTCGATGAGATTGACATAGGATACGATCTCTCCGCCGCTGATGACAGGAACGACAACAGGACAGACTGTCGGGCCGAAAACGGTCTTGAGGTCTGTGAGGACATTGAAGAAGTTTGCGTCCTTGTCATCGATCTTGGTAACAACAAACATCTTGGACTTGCCCTGCTTTACAGTTTCATCGTAAGCCTTTCTCGTGCCGACCTTAACGCCTGATTTTGCCGATACTGTGATAAGCACCGTATCAGCCGCACGCACGCCCTCGGTCATTTCAGCTGCAAAATCGAACAGTCCGGGAGTATCGAGCAGGTTTATCTTGAAATCGTTATATTCAAAAGCAGCAAGTGAAGTACTGATTGAAATAACTCTTTTGATCTCTTCGGGGTCGTAATCGCACACAGTTGTACCGTCGGCAGTCTTTCCGAGGCGGTCAGTTGCACCTGCTTTGTACAGCAGAGCTTCTGCGAGCGAAGTCTTACCGGAGCCGTTGTGTCCGGCGAGTGCAATATTTCTTATCTGGGATACATCATAGTTTTTCATCTTGGTTTTTCTCCTCCGGTTTGGTAGAATGCAGTCAGCCTTCTAAGCTTCCTGTATATATGTAGTATATATAACTACAAGAACAATTATATAACATTAGTAAAAAAATTGCAATACTTTCACAATTTTTTCTACACATCACATTACTTTTTGTATCATTCTTTGTACATTTAGCACAACAGACCTTTCTTTTTCTTCATCATTAATTCTAAAATATATCAAAAGACCGGATATTCCTCCGTACCCGACAAGCCAAACCGCAGTCATTATCACCACATATCCTGCTTCGCTGACTAAAAACGAAAGCGGCCGGCACAACAGTTCAGCCGTAAAGCAGGTCAGAACTGCATACAGCACGGGAGAAACAAGCAGTCGGACAGGTGCGAACCTGATGCCTGTATGGCGAAGTATCTTCACGAAGCGCGATATGTTTCCGAAGACATTGCTTGCACAGTATGAGACAGCGATCCCTGAAAAGCCTATTCTCGGAACAAGTATGAGCACCGCCGCTATGCGTATAACGTATTCACAGAGATAGTTCAGCGACGAAAAGCCCTGAAGTCCCATCCCCTTTATCAGCGACTCAAGCACTATCTCCATATAAATGAACGGAACAACAGGAGCTATCGCTGATATGAGCTCTCCTGCCAGCTCTCCGCCGCCGAGAAGTACACCTATCGTGCCTCCGAATCTGAACAGCACTGCCGCTGCAAACACCGCATAGATCATTGTATACTCAATAAGGCGTGATGTAAGGCTCTGCAGCCGCTCACGGGCGTTTGATGCGGCTGCACGCGCGGATTCACTGACTATCATGCCTGACATAGAACAGAGCAGCACAGACGGAAAAAACAATGTCGGTATCACTATTGCCTCGAAGATGCCGAACAAGCTGAGTGCCTGCTCCTGTGAGTCGCCGAACTGACGCAGGCAGACAGGTATCAGTGCATCATTCGCACTGCTGAGTGCGGCTGTAAGTATGCCTCCGCCCATGATAGGCACAGCCGCACATACATATCCGCGAAAGTCCAGAGACGGCTTGCCGCCGCACTTCGGGGAATATGCCGAAAACAGCCCGAGCATGAAAAGCAGCGAAACTGCATTTCCTGATATTATTGACACTATCATTATCCTGCAAATCGCTGCTTCCGTGCCTGCGGTCTGTACAAGTGTCAGCCCGACCATAACTGCTGCCTTTACCGCAAATTCAAGGATACCGCCGAAGGCTGCTGCCGAGGCTCGTCTTGTGGCATTGAAATATCCCTTGAAGCAGCTTGAAACAGCTCCGCTTATCAGAGCGAACGGCATCAGCCGCACCGCTCCGGTGACTTCGGCACCGCTGAAAAAGCGTTGACTGACAGGCTCGGCAAATATCACTGTCAGCACAGATACTCCCGCACTAAGCAGCAGGCACAGCTTTATGCCGTGAAACAGAACACGTACAGGCGAGCCGCTGCGCTTGCCTATCTCCTCAGAGATAAGCCTGCTCGTGCAAAGAAAAGCGTTGCCGTTCGACAGTATCCCCGCAAGCCCGAGAAACGAGCCCATGAGAGAAAATATACCTATTGCGGAAGCTCCCATACTGCGCGTGATAAAGACATTCAGCAGCAATGCCGCGGAATCGAGTGCGAGCTGCATCAGCGTAAGCAGGACAGTATCGCGTATCATTTTACTTTTCATGCTCTCATTCCCTTCCGTACTCAGTATATGCAGAAGTGTCCGCAATAATACCGATACGGGCAGATAAACAGCGAAAAGCCGTCCTTTGATAAGGACGGCTTTTCAAAGTCAGGTATGTAAGGAGTAAGAACAAAGCGTTAATATCAGTTCACTGCCGGACTTCTGCCCTCTGCTCTCTGAGTCTGCGTGAAAGCAGATATATGAATGCCGATGCATTCATGAGCAGTGCTCCGACCCATGCCATTATTTCAGCATAAGCCGTAGCTTTGAAACCAAGCTTTCCGATGAACAGTGCTATTACAAGGATTCGCATGACCATTTCGACTATTCCCGAACACATCGGTATAAACGGATAACCCATGCCTTGTACGCCATTCCGGACTACAAACAGAAAATCGACCGCAAACAGCATCACTCCTGTTATCGGCAGATATTGTGCCGCGAGACTTATCTGCTCATCTCCGCTCAGCATAAGTGAAGCGATCTGCCGCGGAAAGAAAAACATAGCAGAACCGAAAATGATGTATCCTATGAATGATATGGCAAGGCATACATTTGTACCTTCCCTGATGCGTTCGTACTGCTTTGCGCCATAGTTCTGGCTGGTGAATGAGGACATTGCAAAGCCTGAAGTAACAGCAGGTGACATAAATATATTGATGAACTTGCTGCACGCTGAATATGCGGAGGTCGAAGCAACTCCGAGACCGTTAACGAAGCCCTGCACCACCATGCAGCCGACAGCCGTTATCGAATTCATAAGTGCCATTGGAACACCGTTTTTGAGAAGCTCAAGCGACAAAGGAACGTCGCGAACGAAGTCCTCTTTTGATAGCTGTATTATTTCTATCTTACGGAGCTTTGCATAGCATATCGCCGCTGAAACGATCTGAGATGACACAGTTGCAATCGCTGCTCCCTCTACGCCTGTTTTGAGTACAAAGATGAAGAATGAATCAAGCGCGATATTCATCACTGTTGAAACGACTATCGCCCTGAACGGAGTCCTGCTGTCTCCGAGTGCGCGGAGTATGCCGGCACACATATTGTATGTGATAGATGTAGAAAGCCCGCCGAATACGATATATCCGTA
The DNA here is from genome assembly GCA_024403935.1 of Ruminococcus sp. GTDB lineage: Bacteria > Bacillota > Clostridia > Oscillospirales > Ruminococcaceae > Ruminococcus. The sequence continues at coordinate 12,736 of JAKSQV010000018.1, forward strand.
TTTCAGGCCGTCTTCGATAATAAGATCGGAGGTCTGGAGCAGACGGAGAGCCGTTCTGAGAAAAACCATACTGAAAACGGTCAGTATCACTGCGATAGCACCTGCAAGCTTCACAGCCGAAGCCGTTGTCCGACGCATCCTGTCATAATCCTTTGCTCCGAAAGCCTGTGCGATCAGTACACAGAAGCCATTGGAAAGTCCCATTGAAAACCCGACTATCAGGAAAAAAAGCGAACCCATATTCCCGACAGCACCGAGCGCGTCATCACTGATTCCTTTGCCGACTATTGCTGTATCTGCTAATGAATAGAACTGCTGAAGCATATGTGTGAAAAGCATCGGAAAGAAAAATGCGAGGATGAGCTTTGTGACTTTTCCCTGTGTAAGGTCAGAAGTCTTTGCCATATAAACCACCTTTTCTGTCAATGCCTGTAATATCTAATTTATTATAATACAACATATATATGAATAATTATATCAAAAGTATTGCATTTTTTATAAATTCGTGGTAGAATATTCGTAGTAAGAAAGCTTACTGAAATATAAGACAAGGAGGAGTGTCCGCCTTGAACACCAATCGTGATCTCAATTACAGGCTGTTTATCCAGAAAGAGAACGACTTCACCCGTACCGATATTCACAGCGAATTTGAGAAATACTATGCCATAAAAAACGGAAATGTTGCTCTCGTTAAGGAGAACTACGCCAAGGCACGCATGGACTTCAACAAGGGAAAGGGTCAGCTATCTGACGACCCGCTCCGCAACAACATCTATCACCTTGTAGTGTGTGCGGCGATAGTTGCACGTATCTGTGTTGACGGTGGACTTGAACACAATGTCGCATATACGCTCAGTGACATATATATCCGCAAGGCTGACAAATGTACAGATCCTGATGAGGTGCTTGATCTTCTTGGCGAAATGCAGACAGACTTCGCCCAGCGTATGCGCGAAACGCAGAAAACAGGTGCTATATCAGTACACGTAAGGCGCACGATAGATTATATCTACGACCACCTTCACGAAAGCCTTACACTTGAAATGCTCGCTGAAAGGGAAGGGCTCCATCCGAGCTCGATGTCGCGGCTCTTTGCAAAAGAAACAGGCGTAACGCTGAAGGACTATATCATACGCGCCAAGATAAATACGTCAAGGAATATGCTGATATATTCGGATTTTCCTCTGTCAGACATCTCACTTTCGCTCGGTTTTTCTTCCCAGAGCGCGTTTACTTCCACATTCAGGAAAATCACGGGGATGACTCCCGGGCAGTACCGCAATATGTATTATTCGGACAATATTTCAGAACTGTAACGGCAGTCAGCGTGAATAAGAATTCTTTTGAGGTGAAACTATTTGACAATGTGCAATTTTGACGAAACAGATGACAAATATTACTTTGACGGAAAGCTCGGAGCAATATACTCACGTCACAGGACAGAATTCAGAGTATGGTCCCCTTTCGCAGACACGGTAAAGCTCAGGCTTTATCCCGACGGCAATGACAGCCTTCCGTATGCAGTTACAGACATGGAACTCAAGAACGGTGCCTGGTCGGCAGCAGTCTGCGATGACCTGAACGGAGTCTACTACACTTATGAGGTACACATAGACGGCAGCGAATTTGAAACTATCGACATCTATGCCGTCTCAGCAGGAGTAAACGGAAAAAGAGGCATGGTGCTCGACCTCTCCGCCGCCGAACCGAACGGCTGGAAGCTCGACAAGCCTGTCAGACTCGAAAAATATACAGATGCGATCATCTATGAGCTCCATGTCAGGGATTTCTCAATAGACAGCAGCAGTAATTTCCAAAACAGAGGAAAATTTCTTGCCTTTACCGAAACCGGCACCACAAACAGCTCGGGCGATGCAACAGGTCTCGACTATATCGCCTCACTCGGCGTTACACATATCCATCTCCTGCCGGTTTTTGATTTTGCGACAGTGGACGAGAGCAGTGATCAGCCGCAGTTCAACTGGGGCTACGATCCTCTCAATTATAATGTTCCCGAAGGTTCATACAGCTCCGATCCGTTTGACGGAGCAGTCAGGGTGCGCGAGTTCAGACAGCTTGTCATGGCTTGCCACAGCAAGGGCATAGGTGTCATCATGGACGTAGTCTACAACCACACCTATCACACCGAGGAATCAGCATTCAGCAAGATATTCCCGCACTATTATTACAGACAGAAGGACGGAAGCTATTCCAACGGTTCGGGCTGTGGAAATGAATTTGCTTCCGAACGCAGAATGGCACAGAAGTTCATCATTGACAGCCTTTGCTTCCTCGCAGAAACATACAAGCTTGACGGCTTCCGCTTCGATCTCATGGGACTTCTCGACATCGAAACACTCAACCTTGCCGCAGAAAAGCTCCGCCGCATCAACCCTGATATTATCCTTTACGGTGAGGGCTGGACAGGCGGTGATTCACCTCTTGACGACTCTGCTCGCGCTATGAAGCACAATATCCGCAGGCTGCCTGAATTCGCAGTCTTCTCGGACGAGATACGTGACACGATAAAGGGAAGTGTATTCCACGACGAAGCTTCGGGATACGTCAACGGCGGAAGCTCATACGATAAGGCTCAGCTCATCAAGGCTTCGCTTTGCGGCCGTGTAGAACACCCGCAGATCAGCTGCGGCTCACTGACCGATTCACCCTGTCAGATCGTCAACTACACCGAAGCACACGATAACCTCACATTCTTCGATAAGCTAATCCTCTCCATGAAAGGTGCTTCCGACTGGGAGCTCATAGCTGCCGACAAGCTCGGAGCCGCACTGGTCCTGCTCTCACAGGGCATCCCATTCATACAGGCAGGACAGGAATTCCTTCGCAGCAAACCGCTTCCTGACGGCGGCTTTGAACACAACAGCTATAATTCACCTGACAGTGTCAACAGCATAAAATGGGACAGACTTTCGACCTTCCGTGAGCCTCAGCAGTACTATGCAGGGCTTATTGCCATACGCCGCAGATTCTCCGAATTCAGGATGCAGTCCGCTGAGGATATACGTACTCTCATAAGCTTTCAGGACCTCGAAGGTGATGCGTTCATTGCCTATATCGGACGTTTCATGCTCGTTGTGAATCCGCTCGGCCACGAACTGACAGTTCAGGCTTCAGGCGATGTCTATGCGGACAAGACCTCCGCCTCCGCAGATGTGCTGTATCACGTTGACGGAGAAGCATTATGCGGACGCAGGAGCGTTCTGCTCGTAAAGATAAAATAAGCATTTCTCTCATGCAAAACAAAAGACCGCGAAAACGCAATGTTTCGCGGTCTTTATTCTTTATTCAGCAGTTTCCTGAGTATGTATGCGCTTTGCAAGAAGAAGATCATTCACTGAATCCACTTCTGTCCAGTCGTAGTTTGCGATATCCACATAGTAAAGCTTGAAATCATTTTTGAATATGAGCTGTACAAGTGCGTTCTCATACCACTGATCGTAATATCCGTCCTCGATCATGCACTCCATCTCAGTCTTCATCAGCTTTGCACTTTCCTTATCGAGGAGAGTTACACCTGCATATTCGCCGTAGTAATTGTCGAGATCCTTGCTCATTACGAGCACCTGGTCTCCCGAGACCTCAACATTGTAATCTCCGTCAGTCTTTATTGAACTGTCAACAAGGACGATTGGCTTGTCCACAGGCTTACAGAGGACATTTGCCACAAGGTCGTCCTCCATTACTATATCGCCGTCGATGAGGACAACATTCTCAGCATCAAGCTCCTCTCTTGCGAACCACAGCGATGCGATAGAATTTGTGACTTCATAGAAAGGATTGTAAATGTATCTTACGCCTTCGACCTGCTCCTCGATACGTCTGTGCATATGACCTGTAACGAGGACTATATCCGCATCCGCATCGTGTTTCTTGATGAGTCCCACCATGCGCTGAAGGAGTGTGGTGTTCTCGTCAAGCTTATACATCGACTTCGGATGCTTGAATGTGAGGGGCTGTAATCTTGAGCCCTTGCCTGCGACCATAAAAATATACTTCATTATTCATTGACCTCCGTTTTTTTCACCGGCTCCTGCCATACGACAAGTCCGACTCTCATGAGCTTATCATTTGCCGGGAAACTTATATCCATCCCGAATTTTGCTGTTGTCTTTATTATATTCACGCCTGTTGCCTCGAGCGGGCTCCTTGACATATACGGATTATTACAGCGTTCCTTTCCGCATCCGCCCTTGCAGAGCTTACATGAACCTGCTCCGAATGAGATCGCAGTCGAGCTGTTGTGGTCGTAGAACCATTTTTCTATCTGCAGCAGGGTCTTGTGAAGTATAACGCTTGATTCGTTCCTTATCGTTTCATACTGCGCCTTGTTTGACGTGTCGAACGTATACGAAACAAACATACCCTCATCGTACTCGCTGAACATCTTCGGATAATCTATATCAGGCAGATTTGGCGGACATCTCCAGTTTCTGCCGTATTTCCCGCAATAGAAGCAGTTCATCTTTACACACTCCTCAAAGATCATCTGCTTCGGATCCATGAATACGAGCTCTGCCTCGGGAGCTATGTCCCTGCAGAAATCGAGCAGCTCCTTCTTCAATGTCATCTCCATAGGCATTCTCCCTTATTTGTCAACATCAACGAGTGCCTCAACGAACCGCTTCATGTATTCTTCCGCACCGGTTGAAACTCTCAGGCACTTGCCGAGCTTTCCGATACCCGAGTAGGACTTGATGAGTATTCTTTTCTCGTTCTTCATTCTGTCAACGATCACATCTGCATCGGCATTGCGCGGCTTTACAAATATGAAATTACCCTCCTGCGCGTTGACCTCGTAGCCGTTCTTTCTGAGCTCGTTTACGACATACTGCTTTCCTGTGAGCTGTATCTCTATCATTCTGTCGAGCAGTCCCGGCTCCTCGATTATCCTCTGTGCGAACAGCATTGCAAATGCGTTGGTGTTGTGCGAGGTGCAGAGGTTGGAGATCATCTTGATATCATGCGGCTGTCCGACCATATATCCGAGACGGAGTCCGCCGAGGGAGAAAAGCTTTGAGAATGTGCGTGTAAGGATGACATGGTCATTGTCCATAACATACTTGATGAAAGTGTTGTTATAGAAATACATATATGCTTCATCTATGAGCACGGTTATCTCATACTTTTTTGCAGCTGCAAGTATTTTCTCGAACTCCTCATTTGTATATGCGTTTCCGATAGGATTGTTCGGATTGAGCAGGATAAGGAGCTGAACGTCAGGATCAAGGCAGGAAATAATATCATCAGGTGTGACAGTAAGATCATCGTGGTAGTTGACTCTTATAAACTGTCTGCCATACATCTTTGCGTATACTTCATACATCGCATAGGAAGGCACAACACCAACTATCCTGCCGCCCTCTGAAGTAAAAGCTTCAATAGTGTGACGGATACCCTCGGATGAACCGTTTACAAGGCAGATATTTTCGTCCTTGACGCCGAGGAAGTCTGCAAGACAGTCAGTAAATCCCTGAGTCTCAGGATACTGTGAAATAAAACCGGGAGTGATCTCAGAGAGCACCTTTGCGATAAAATCCTCGGGAATGCCTCCGGGATTCTCATTGAGGTCAAGTCTCAGATAATCCCTGCGGTTGTTCTGATAAACGATTCTTTCGAGATTGATAAGGTTCGGATTTGTGTAATACATATATTTCCTCCGTTTTTAACGTTCTTATACGAACAGAATTTCATTCACCTTTCAATTATAGCACCGTTGCCCTTCTATGTCAACTTTTCGGCACAAAAAAACAGACCTGCCGTATACCGCAGGTCTGTACGTGTATTCTGTTACAGCTCTATGCCGTTCAGTCTGAGAAGCTCGCGTGCCGTATCGACCGAATCCACTCCTGTCATATTCTTGACCGGAGCAAATTCCTTTGTCCTTTCGACCTCGTAAGCCAGACAGTTGTCCTGAAGCTTCACCATATCAAGTGCAAGCGTCTCGAATTTGTATGCATTCGGCTCATCAGGATTTATCATTTCTCCGCCGGGAGTCATGTACTGTACTTTCTTGAATGCTCTGTGAAGCGGAAGATTGACCGACAAAGTCCTGTTGAGCTTGTCCACACGGAACAGATAATTAAGTATAACGCCGTAATTATATGACAGCTTCCCGTCAGGTTCACGGCGGTTTATCATTTCATCCGTCATTTCATAGTACTCTACGATAGAAGGCTTTCCGTCCTCAAGACACAGTACTCCGACCTTTTCGTTCGGCTCAGCCTTTGATACCACCTTTGCTCCCGAAACTTTACCCGATTCTATCACAGCACCGATAAAGCATGGATCGGCTATCCGCTGAAGGACATTGTCAACCGCAAACACATTCAGCCACTCGATATTTGCGTTCTGAACTATCCTGAGCATTCCCGTCTTTGCCATTGAAGCGTACCAGCCGCCGTTGCCGTTCGGAGCGGTCGAGATAGTACCTTCATCCGCAAGCATGAGCTTTCCGTTCACATCGACAGTCGGAAGCTGCTCCTGAACGAAAAACCATACATTATCATCACTGTATCCGAAATAGTCGTGCTTCTCAAAGAATTCACGTGTTTCCCTGTTATTGGCAACGCTCGTCATAACAAACAGCGGTACCCATGCTCCTGCCTGCTCAGTGACCTCAAGCAGATTCCGTATCAGGCACTCAAAGATATACAGATCGCGGTCAACACCTATCCTGAACATTCCCTTCGGATGCTCGAATCCGAGTCTGCTTCCCTGACCGCCTGCAAGAAGCACTGCACCGACCTTGCCGCTGCGTATGGCTTCAAGTCCGACCTCAGTGAAATGCTCGCGTTGCTTTTCAATATCATCAAGCGTAGTAGCATAGAGCGGCTCGATTTTTCCGCGCTCTTCTTCTATCATGATATTGTTGAGCACTGACAGGTCAAGCGAATCTATATGTGAAACCATTTTTATCTGGTCATCCTGCGGAAGTGATTTAAGATGGGCGACAATGTGTTCCTGATGAAGCATATTCAGTATTTCTGATGTTTTATGTTTCATATACTGCTCCTTATGTCGTTTACCGCAAAAGCATTTTTTGCATTTATATATTTAACTTATACTCATTACAGAAATAAATTTCTTTTATATTATACCCTGTCGCACAAAAAAATGCAAGCATTTTCGACATATTTCACATTTTTTCAATATTTTTTTGTCTGAATTAACAAATCTCCCTTGTGTTTTTTGGTAAAAGAGGCTACAACGCTTCATTTTTTCTGTGATCGCTGTCGCTGATGGCAACAAAAGCCCCAGTTCCGCTCTGCGGAATCTGTTCCCGATATTTTTCCTTGACGTATTTGCCTTTTAATGCTATAATAAAATGGAATGTGATTATGGAAAGGATATATTATGCAGTTTAATGAACTTAATCTCTCAGAGGAGCTGATTCGTGCTGTTGACGAGCTCGGCTTCTCAGAAATGACCGAAATACAGGCACAGAGCATCCCCCTTCTCCTTCAGGGAAGGGATGTTGTCGGCCGCTCAAACACAGGCACAGGTAAAACTGCCGCATTCGGCATACCTGCTGTTGAAAGCATTACCGATGACGACCGCCGCTCACCGGTAGTGCTGATTCTCTGTCCCACACGTGAGCTTGCAATGCAGGCGTGTGAGGAGATACGCAAATTTGCCAAATTCAAACGCAGCGTAAAGGCTTGTGCAGTATATGGCGGCGCAAGCATGGAACGTCAGATAATGGAACTCAAACGCGGCGCAAACATCATCATCGGCACTCCCGGACGTGTAATGGACCACATGCGCAGGCGCACGCTCAGGACCGATAATCTTCGCACTGTGATACTCGATGAGGCGGACGAAATGCTGAATATGGGATTCCGCGAAGACATCGAAGCAATACTTGCCGATGTTCCCGAGGAAAGACAGACCGTACTCTTTTCTGCGACCATGCCTCCCGAGATACTTGCCATTACAGAAAAATACCAGCGTGACCCCGTTCAGATCAAGATAAAATCATCGCAGAAGACCGTTGAGCTCATAGAACAGCACTTCTTTCAGGTGGCTATGGGACGCAAGACAGATGCACTGAAGCTTCTGCTCTCAGCATACTCCCCCGATTCAGCAATGGTGTTCTGCAACACCAAGCGAATGGTCGATGAGCTTACGGATGAGCTCGCAAAAAGCGGCTTCCGTGCCGCAGGCATACACGGCGACATGAAACAGCTCCAGCGCACACAGGTCATGAACAGCTTCAAAAGCCGCGCAACTGCCATTCTCGTAGCAACCGACGTTGCTGCAAGAGGTATTGATGTCAGCGGTATAGATACGGTTTTCAACTATGACCTTCCGCAGGACAACGAATACTACATACACCGCATCGGACGTACAGGACGTGCAGGACTTGCAGGAAAGGCATACACGCTTATAACGGGCAGGAGACAGCTCAGCGATCTGAAGGACATTGCCAGATACACCAAAGCCGAGATAACAGAACTGCCGCTTCCCGACAGATCATGCATCGCCGACATCAAAAAGGAAAAGCTTACCCTTGAGATCGCAGGTATTGATGAACGTCCCGACAGCGGAGCATACGAGATACTCGATGCGCTTGCAGCAAAGGGTATCGACTCACGCGAGGCGGCTGCAAGACTGATAAGCTCGCGTCTCAGGACCGAACTTGCGGGACTTCCCGAATTTGATATGCCCAAGCCGCTCAAAAAGGGCAGCAGAAGCGGTGCAAAAACGGTAAGAATAGACCTCAGTATCGGCAGAAGCAAGCACATCGCCCCGAACTTCATACTCGGAGCTCTCGTTGATGCAACAGGTATGACAGGACAGGATTTCGGCAAGATAGACATTTTTGACAACCACACAACAGTCGAAGTTCCCGAAGCCGAATCCGATTACATAATCGACAGCACCAACCCTATGAAGATAAACGGTCATCCTGTGGAGGTAAAGCTCTACAAAGGCGGAAGTTCAAAGGAACGCCCGTACAGGCAGTTTGCAGATAAGCGCGGCAGCGGCAGAAAGTTCAATGACCGCGGCAGAAAAAAACGTACAGACATCTTCGGTGACAGCATCCCCGATCGCCGCAAGCGTCCGAAAAAGCATCATTAAGAGGTGATACGAATGAGCAATCAGCCAAAAAAGAAGCTGTGGATGAGGATACTGATCCTTGTTCTCGCAGGAATAACGATAATAGGCGCAGTGATAATGCCGTTCCTCGCATTAAGATAATTGACCGCAGGCTTCCACGGAAGCCTGTTTTTTTATGCCGTCATAAACCGACATATTCCGCGCAGTCCGTGCATTATAATAGAAGCAGGAGGTGGTCACGCTGACTGTTTACATTGATGTTCTGTTGATACTTAACATATATGTCAACTACTTCCTGCTGAGGACTACCGCAGCTCTTACGCATTCCCCGCTGAAAACGCTGCGCTGCATAGCTGCTTCCTTCTACGGAAGCCTTTTCTCCCTGATGATACTTGCACCGAAGCTTCCTTTGCCTGTCACACTGACGATAAAGTTTGCGGCGGCTGTGACCATTGTGATCGCCGCCTTCGGGCTTCGCTCTCCCATGCGGACAGCTTGCAGCACTGGCGCCTTCTTCACCGCAAACTTCCTCTTCGCAGGCGGGATCTACGCAGTATATTCATGGCTGAAGCCGAGCTTCATGCACTTCTCGAATTCATACTTCTACATAGATTTTTCGCTGCTTATTCTGCTGATAGTGACTGCCGCACTGTATGGAGCGGTATGTCTGCTGAAACGCTTTTCCGACAAGGAGCTCCCTCATGACAGCCGCGTTGTGATACGCTCGGGAAACCGCACCATAGGACTTGACGGTCTCGCTGACACGGGGAACGCTCTCGGGGACTGCTTCACGGGCAGACCTGGTATGATATGCGCCCGCGAAGACATCGGCTGCATATCCGCACGAATGAGACTTATACCGTGCTCAACTGTGTCAGACAGCGGTATAATGCCGGTTTTCCGACCTGACGAGGTCATTGTCATAAACACTGCAACAGGCGAAAAAAAGCCTGTGGATGTGATGATAGGACTCGGCGACACAGGCGGAAAAGCAATATACAACCCCAAGATAGTAAGGTTTTAATACTCACGGATACCGCAAGCGAAAAATATGTGATACCTGAAAGGAGATCATTTATGAGAATTGTCAAAAAAATGGTAGAAGGGCTGAAAAGGCTGCTGCATGGAGAGGTGTACTACGTCAACGGTCCCGATACACTTCCTCCTCCGCTCAGCCGCACCGAGGAATCAGAGGTATTTGCAGGATTGTCCGCAAACGATCCTTCGGCAAGAAAAAAGCTGATAGTACACAATCTGCGGCTCGTCGTCTACATCGCAAAGAAATTCGAGTCAACGGGGATAGGCATCGAGGACCTTGTCTCGATCGGCACGATAGGTCTTATCAAAGCGGTAAATACCTTCTGTCCCGAGAAGAACATCAAGTTTGCGACCTATGCTTCACGCTGCATTGAAAACGAGATACTGATGTTCCTGCGGAAATCATCGCAGTACCGCAATGACCTTTCCATCGACGAACCGCTGAATGTTGACTACGACGGCAACGAGCTGCTGCTTTCGGATGTTCTCGGAACTGAGGATGATGTCGTAAACAAGGGTATCGAGACCGAAGCCGAACGTGAAATACTCCGCGGTGCCGTATCAGAGCTGTGCGACAGAGAACGCGAGATTATGGAAATGCGGTTCGGACTGATAAACGGGAAAGAAATGACTCAGAAGGAGGTCGCAGATGCAATAGGCATATCACAGTCATACATATCACGGCTTGAAAAGCGCATTATCAAGAAGCTGCGCATAAAGCTGGAAAGCATCTGCTGAACAAGAATATCCTCAGACACAGCACGGTATCCCATATCAGTATGCGGATACCGTGCTGCTTCTTTCTTTACACAGTTCTCTCTGTTCAAAAAGCCTGCCAAATATTTTTCCACCTTTTCAGATATTATGACGATTTTTGTCTGCTCTATTGAAAAGAAATCTCCTGAATGATATAATATATACTGTATAGCTATATGATAAAGGAGCAATCTTATGAAAAAATGGAGTATCAGTGTACCTCAGAAGGAGCTTGTTTCAAAGCTCATGCTCGGATGCGGAGTCAGCTCACTGACAGCAGCCGCGCTTGCTTCAAAAGGATATTCCTCCCCTGAACACGTCATCGACAGTCTTAATACCGACTCTCTTTCCTCCCCCTTCCTCATCAAGGATATGCAGGAGGCGGCTGATACGATAAATTCAGCCATAGATGAGGGGCTTCGCATCTGTATCTACGGCGACTATGACTGCGACGGCGTAATGGCAACAGCTATACTCTATTCATATCTTACCGAAACAGGCGCGGATGTGACCTGTTACATTCCCGAACGCTCCGAGGGATACGGACTTAACAAAAATGCAATAGACAAGCTGTCCGATGACGGCGTAAATCTCATCGTTACCGTAGATAACGGTATTTCCGCCATTTCCGAGGCAGAATACATATACGCTTCGGGTATGAAGCTCGTTGTGACCGATCACCACCAGCAGGGTGATGCCCTGCCGCGTGCGGAGGCTGTTGTTGATCCTCACCGCCGCGACTGCTTCTCTCCATTCAAATTCAGCTGCGGAGCTGTTATTGCGCTCAAGCTCGTTGCCGCTCTCGACGGCGGCGACTACACCATGGCTCTCGAACAGTTCGGCGATCTCGCTGCCATAGCTACGGTGGCTGATATAGTCAGCCTTACAGGTGAAAACAGATTCATCGTGTCCTATGGCATGGAGCTGATAGACAACTCCGACCGCCCTGCTCTTATCGCACTGAAAGAGATCAGCGGTCTTGCAGGCAAACACTGCGATACACATTCAATCGGTTTCGGACTTGCGCCGCGCATCAATGCAGCCGGCCGCTTCGGCTCACCGAAAAAAGCACTTGAACTGCTCCTCTGTGACGACAGCGAACGTGCAGCGGAGCTTGCCACTGAACTCGACAGGCTCAATACCGAGCGCAAGCAGGCTGAAAACAGCATAGTTGCCGACATCTATTCCATGATCGGCGACGATCCCTCACTTGTGCGCGGTCGTGTCGTCTTCATCTGCGGCAGGAACTGGCATCACGGTGTGATAGGCATAGTTGCCTCGCGCATAATGGAACAGCTCGGCAAACCGTGCTTCATCGCGTCCGAGGAGGACGGTGAGATACGCGGCTCGGCTCGTTCTTTCGGTGAGTTTTCAATATTCGGAGCTCTCACTGCCGCTGCCGATACACTTGAAAAATTCGGAGGTCATCCCGGTGCGGGCGGCTTCACGATAAAACAGGGACAGACAGAGGATTTCCGCCGCCTCATCGAACAGTATGCGGCAGAGAATTTCCCTGTGATGCCGCCTGCGGAGCTTCACGCTGACGCTCCGATCACTCCGACTGAACTCAATGTCCAGAATATCGGAGGACTTTCTGTTCTTGAACCATTCGGCACAGGCAACGAAAAGCCCCTGTTCTACATGGAGAACGTTACGGTCACGGCAATAGTGCCGCTCTCGGGTGGTATCCACTCCAAGCTGAAGATCAAATTCGGGTATACATCAGCAGATGCCCTGTTCTTCAGGAAAAGTCCGCAGGAGCTTACGGTAAAAGAGGGCGACGTCTGCGATATGATAGTAACGCTCGGCACAAACGAATACAAGGGAAATGTCTCAGTCAGCATATATGTGAGCGGCATACGTCTCCACGGCTTTGAACAGAGCAGGTACTTCAATGCGCTCAGCTCGTTTGAAGCCTTCACACGCGGAGAAAAGCTTCCGGACAACTACTATCCGTGGATGCTGCCGTCAAGGGAGATCTTCACAAAATTATACAAGGGCATCCCCGAAAACGGGATACCGATGGATACACTGTATCTGCGGCTCGCCGACCGCAAGCTGAATTACTGCTGCTTCTGTGTGGCAGCAGAGGCTCTGCGCCAGCTCGGACTGGTGAATATTTCTTCGGCGGATCAGATCATCAGCAAATTGAATGTCAGTCAGAAGGCGCAGCTTGATTCTGCACCGATACTCGTCAGATTACGGAAGATACTCGACGAGCTTTCAGCAAAAGTCAGAGGAGGAGAAAAATGATAGGCGACAAAATTAACAACGAACAGCATACGGACATTGCAGTTCCTATCCCATCAACTGCCGATTCGGATTCGGCGCGTGAAGTAATTGATTCGATCCCCGATTATGACGAGAGCTGCACTATTGAAAAAATTATTCAGAAGATACTCAAGGACGACAAGCAGTATGATATGAGCAAGATTATATCTGCCTACGAGTTCGCTTCAAAGGCTCATGAGGGACAGAAACGCTCATCAGGTCAGGACTATATCATCCATCCGCTTGCAGTCGCATATATCCTGCTTGAATTCGGCATGGACACCGATACGATCTGCGCCGCTCTGCTGCACGATGTCGTTGAGGACACTCCCGCGACACTCGACGATCTGAAAAAACGCTTCGGTCAGGATGTCGCAATGCTCGTTGACGGAGTTACAAAGCTGAGCAAGATACCCACAAACAGCAAGGAGGAACAGCAGGCTGAGAATATCCGGAAGATACTGCTCGCAATGTCACAGGATATCCGTGTCATGATAATCAAGCTCGCCGACCGTCTCCACAACATGAGGACGCTGAAATACCGTCCGATTGAAAAGCAGAGAGCAACTGCGCTCGAAACAATGAATATCTATGCCCCGATTGCTCACCGTCTCGGCATCCGTGCCATTCAGGAGGAGCTTGAGGACCTCTCTTTCCGCTTCCTCGACCCGTTCGCCTACTCTGAGATCGACCATATCCTCGAAACAAAGAAGGAAGAACGCCAGCAGTTCATTGTAACGATAAAAGAGCGTATCGCCCGCCGCTTCAATCAGGAGGACTTCACAGAGCCTCCCATGATAGAGGGACGCGTAAAAAGCATATACAGCATCTACAAGAAGATATTCCTCAATCACAAGGACATCGACGAAATATATGATAAATACGCTGTAAGAATAATCGTTACTACGATAGCTGAATGCTACAACGTTCTCGGACTTATTCATGATATGTTCCATCCGCTACCCAACCGCTTCAAGGACTACATCTCCACACCGAAGGCTAATATGTATCAATCACTGCATACTACCGTGCTCGGTAAGGAGGGCATACCTTTTGAAGTCCAGATACGTACATGGGATATGCACGAGACCGCTGAATATGGAATCGCCGCTCACTGGAAGTACAAGGAGGGTATCCAGGGCAAGGACAAGATGGAGAGCAGGCTCGCATGGGTAAGGCAGGTCATTGAGGCACAGCAGACCTCCGATGACGTTGAGGAGATTGTCCGCATCATCAAGACCGACCTCGCCCCCGAAGACATCGTTGTTATGACTCCGAAGGGCAAGTCTATCGACCTGCCTATGGGCTCAACAGTCATTGACTTCGCATACCGCATCCATACTGAAATAGGTCATAAGACCATAGGCGCAAAGGTTGACGGCAAGATAGTACCGCTCGACTATGAGCTCCAGACAGGTCAGATATGTGAGATAATCACCACCAAGGACCCAGAAAAGGGACCGAACAGAGCATGGCTCGGCATCGTTCAGACCAACGAAGCACGCTCTAAGATACGCTCATGGTTCAAAAAAGAACGCCGCGACGAGAACATCACCGAAGGCAGAGCAGAGCTTGAACGCACTTTCAAGCGTTATCACATCAGCATTCCTGACGAAAAGCTGAACGAGTTCCTTCAGGACGACTTCAAACGTCATAACTGCGAGACTCTCGACGACTTCTTCGCCTCGATAGGCTACGGTGGTATTACTCTCGAAAAAATGATACCGCGTCTCAAGGACAGATTCAACAAGCTCTACGGCGAACAGCAGGAGCCGGAGAATCCACGCCTCGTAAAGCTCAAGCCCAACGGCAGGAGCAGTATCGTTCTTGACCAGATAACCGATATGGCTGTCAAGTTCGCACAGTGCTGCAACCCCCTCCCCGGTGATGAGATAGTAGGCTTTGTAACACGCCGCTACGGCCCGTCCGTGCATCCACCACGACGCAGCAACTACATTGCGGCAAAGCAGCGCAACGCTCCCGAAGAACTTGAACGCTGGTATGACATCGTGTGGTCTGAAAACAGCACCTCCCAGCTCCAGACAAGCTTTGAGGTCGTGGCTACTGACAGAGTAGGGCTTGTATATGATATCTCAGCCGTACTCATGGAGGCAAGGATACCAATAATCCATTCGTCCTCCAGAGTGCTGAAAAACGGCAATGCTCTCTTTGAATGCACAATAATGATCTCAAGTACGGAGCAGCTCAAAAACCTGTTTGAAAAGATCAAAAAGATCAAGGGAGTCATCTCCGCAGATCGTTCTTCGATATAAAAGGAGCATACAATGAGAATAAAAACATTTCAGCTCGGTGAGCTCAACTCAAACTGCTATCTCGTGGAAACAGCTCCTGCCCGATGCATTGCAATAGACTGCGGAGGCAATCCGCGCATACTGCTTGAATATATGCGTATGATGAAGCTGAAGCTGACAAAGATACTGCTCACTCACGGTCACTTTGACCACATGGGCGGTGCCGAGGAGCTTCGTGCCGCTACCGGTGCGGAGATATTCATCCACGAGAGCGATGCGGCAATGCTTACAAGCTCATCGGCTTCTCTCCATTCATCCATTTCAATAATGCCGTTCAAGGCTGTCACAGACTACACCGTTGTACGCGGAGACTGCTGTATCAATGACGGCGACTGCTCGTTCCATGTTCTCCACACTCCCGGACATACTCACGGAAGCGTCTGCTATATCACAGATGACGTGATGTTTTCAGGCGATACGCTGTTCTGCTGCTCAGTCGGACGAACAGACTTCCCCGGCGGTGATTCACACTATATGATGAATTCACTGAAGCAGCTCAAGGAGCTTGAGGGCGATTACAAGGTCTTTCCCGGACACGGTGAGACTACCACACTCGAATACGAAAGAAATAATAATCCATTTATGAGATGATACTATGAATAACGATTCAAAAATGCCGATCGTTCTGATCGGCAATTCTTTTAAATACGAAACCGAAGCAACTCTGAAGCTTTTTTTCAACACGGCACGCTTCACATTCATCAACGACAGGAACATGATCGAGGGCGACAGATATGTTGTTGCCGAGGTTTGCGGAGACAGTGAGCCGCGCCGTTTCATTGCCGAGGTATGTCTCGGCGGTGAGCCTGTCATCACCGAAGGTGAAGCATCATCGGATAAGCTCGAACATGAGATATGCCGTGCAATTTTCCACACGCTTTGCAGACTGACAGGCATACGTCCGCCATGGGGGATCATGACGGGTATCCGCCCCGTAAAAAAGGTCACTGAGCTTATCGAAAAGGGCTTGGACAAGGAACAGATACGCTCTGAGCTGACCGAACGCTTTGAGCTGATGCCCGACAAATTTGAGCTTGCATACAGAACTGCCGTGAATCAGCTTCCTATCCTTGAAAAAATCGACCGCTCTGCTGCAAGCCTGTATGTCTCTATCCCCTTCTGTCCGACAAGATGCAGCTATTGTTCCTTTGTCTCACACAGCATGGATTCAGCACGCAAGCTGATGCCCGAATACATTTCCGCTCTGTGCCGTGAGCTTGAGATACTCGGAAATATCGTCCGTGAAACAGGTACCGTTATCGACACTATCTACTTTGGCGGCGGTACTCCGACATCTATATCTGCGGACGAGCTCCGTGCTGTTATGGAGGCTGTCGGGCGCAGCTTTGACATCAGCAGCGTACGGGAATACAACGTTGAGGCAGGCCGCCCCGACACCATAACAGAGGAAAAGCTCCGCGTGATAAAGGAGCTTGGTGCTTCGCGAATATCCGTAAATCCGCAGACACTCAATGATGATGTGCTCCGTGTCATAGGCAGGCAGCACTCAGGTGAGGATGCCATCCGTGCATTCGAGCTTGCACGCAGTCTCGGCTTCGACAACATCAATACAGACCTGATCGCCGGACTTCCTTCGGAGTCTCCTGAAAGCTTCCGCCGCACACTCGACCGTATCTGTGAGCTGTCTCCCGAAAGCATAACCATTCATACGCTCACTCTTAAACGCTCGGCAGATCTCTTCGGATTCAGTGAAGGGAACATCGGTAATCCTGCCGCGGAAATGGTTGACTACAGCATCGAAAAACTACATTCCTGCGGCTATCTCCCCTACTATATGTACAGACAGAAAAACACCATTGATAATCTCGAAAACGTCGGATATGCAAAAAAAGGCTTCGAGAGCTGGTACAATATCTTCATCATGGATGAGACACAGACCATTCTCGGCGCAGGCTGTGCCGCTTCCACAAAGCTCGTATATCCCGACGGAAAAATCAACCGCATCCACAATTATAAATTCCCGTATGAGTACATCAACCGCTTTGACGAGCTTATGACCAAGAAAACGGAGGTAACGGAATGCCTGAAAAAAATAAAGTCTATACCGCAGAAATAACAGCTCTGACCTCCGAAGGCAGCGGAGTCTGCCGCATCGACGGAATGGCTGTATTTGTACCTGAAACTGCGATCGGCGATGTCGCGGAAATCAAAATAGTCAAGGTCCTCAGCAGCTATGCCTACGGTATCGTATACAGGATAATCACTCCATCCCCCGACCGCTTTGACCGCCCATGCTCTGTATATAAGAAATGCGGCGGATGCGTATACAGACATATCAGCTATGATGCTGAATGCCGCGCAAAGGAAGCAGTTGTCCGCGATGCTTTTGAACGGATAGGTGGACTGTCTCCGAAGTTTGACAGCTTCCTTTCAGCCGATACTGCCGACCGCTACCGCAATAAGGCACAGTATCCCCTTGCAGTTGCCGACGGAAAGGCTGTCTGCGGATTCTTTGCTCCGAGAAGTCACAGAGTCATCCCTATTGAGGACTGCCCTCTGCAGCCGAAGATATTCTCGGAAATCACCGAAACAATACTCGGCTTCATCAACGACAAAAAAATATCCGTCTACGATGAAACGAACGGCAACGGCATTATGCGGCATATATACCTTCGCACCGGAACACATTCAGGTGAGATAATGGTCTGTCTCGTAGCCCGCAAGGACATCTCACGCCAGCTTGCTCCGCTGTGCAGGAAGCTCTCCGAAAACTTCTCCGCCATAAAAAGCATAGTGCTGAATATCAACAATGCGCGCACGAATATCATACTCGGTGAGAAATGCATTACTCTCTTCGGAAACGACACGATCTCTGATACAATGTGCGGCAATACCGTCGAGATCTCGCCGCTCTCATTCTATCAGATCAATACAAAACAGGCAGAACGAATTTACGGAAAGGCACTTGAATATGCCGCTCCGACCGGCAGCGATACTATTGCCGACCTTTATTGCGGCGCAGGTACGATCGGTCTTTCCATGGCACACCAGGCAGGTCAGATCGTCGGAGTTGAGATAGTCCCAGAAGCCGTTGAAAACGCAGCAGCAAACGCATTGCGCAACGGCATCACTAACACGGAATTCCACTGCGGAGATGCCGGAACAGTGTTCGCTGAGCTCCGTAAAAATGGCTGCTCCCCTGATATCATCGTTGTTGACCCGCCTCGCAAAGGATGCTCGGAAAATACCCTCAACATCATAGCAGAAGCTGCTCCGGATAAAGTGGTCATGATATCCTGCAATCCTTCGACTGCCGCACGGGATGCTAAGTTTCTCTGCAATCACGGCTACTCTGCCGACCGCGTCTGCGGTGCCGATCTTTTTCCAGCTACAAGGCACGTTGAGTGCGTGGTTCTGCTGTCACGAGAAAAATCCTGAAACGGCGTATTTGCGCGGTTTATCGGCATCGCCCTTTTCCGATAACAGCAGTTTCACCCACTCAAAATCTGTATGCGGGAACAGGTAAAAGGGCAAAATGACATACACGGCACATTTGACAACCAATCCGCACACTTTGGTTTTTGACAACCAAATCAAGCACTCGATTTAGGGTGCGTGAAACTGCTTTTTCCGATTTTTCAGTGTGTGGATTGAATGTCGCACTGAAAAACAGCGTAAAATCGCTGAAAATTGACTAATCAAAAAATGCGATTTGGGTGATTGCAAAATAGCGTTGAGTGCGTGGAAATGTTGTCACACATACTATATATAAAAACAGGCTGCTATGAATGATCTGTTCGGCGGTTGATCGAACGTCAGGAACAAAAAATTTTATGGAGGAACTTAAATGGAAAAGCTTGAAAACATGGAAAAAATTGAAGCCGCGCAGGCGGCACTTGGCGAATTTCTTGTCAGCATGATGCCCGTTCCGTGGAAGAAAATCTGCTATTACTTTAAGAAAGCGGGCGGTTCATCATCGCATCG
>JAKSQV010000019.1 GCA_024403935.1 Ruminococcus sp.
GCGGCATCTGATGCTGTGCAAGACCGCGCCTGTGGAAAACAGGCAGTAAGGAGCGATATATGAACGCTGAGATAGCTCTGCTGAAAGGCGACTGGCTAGGCCCCGAAATAGTGGACAGCTCCGTTGCCGTACTGAAAAGGACAGCGCAGATATACGGGCACAGCTTTAATTTTACGCCATATCTGATAGGCGGCTGTGCCATAGATGAAGTGGGAACGCCTCTGCCGCAGGAGACAGTTGACGGCTGTCTCGCAAGTGACTGCGTTCTGCTCGGAGCGGTCGGCGGTCCGGAATGGGACAGTCTCGGCGGAGACAAGCGTCCCGAAAAGGCTCTCCTCGGTATACGCTCGGCTCTCGGGCTGTATACAAATCTCCGCCCTGCAAAGCTCTATCCTGCACTGAGGTCGGCATCTCCGCTGAAGGAAGGGATAATCGGCAGCGGCTTTGACATAATGATAGTGCGCGAGCTGACAGGAGGCATCTACTTTGGTGAGCGTGGCTTCCGCGAAGGAAAATACGGCAATGAAGCTTTTGATACCGAGGCTTACAGCGTCACCGAGATAGAACGTATCGGACACGCCGCTTTCAGGACAGCAATGAAACGCAGCAGGCGGCTGTGCAGCATCGACAAGGCAAACGTCCTCGAGACCTCACGCCTCTGGAGGCAAACCATGCACAGGCTCGCTGAGGAATACCCCGAAGTCGAATACACCGATATGTTTGTGGACAACGCCGCCATGCAGCTCGTCCGCGACCCGCGTCAGTTTGATGTCATCGTTACATCAAATATGTTCGGCGATATACTCTCCGATGAAGCTTCGCAGTTAACAGGCTCGATAGGTCTGCTGCCTTCCGCCTCGCTCGGAGACGGCACACGCGGTCTGTTCGAGCCGATACACGGCTCTGCGCCTGATATTGCCGGACAGAACAAGGCTGACCCGATAGCTGCTGTCCTCTCGGGAGCAATGCTGCTCAGGTACTCGCTCGGTCTGTCCGATGAGGCTGACCATATCGAGCAGGCAGTCGATACCGTACTTGATGCAGGCTGCCGCACAGCCGATATAATCGGCTCGCAGGAGGGCTCGCCGCTCACCTGCTCGGAAATGACAGAAAGGATACTGGAAGCACTATGATATGCGATAAATGCGGAGCTGAAATGACTCCTGCCGAGAAATTCCGGCTCAGCTTCACAAGTCCGCGGTTCGAGGAAAATGGATTTTTCAGCGTTCCGAAGGAATACCGCAGTGCCGTGAAGTATATATGCGGCTGCGGAAATGTTCAATACTGCCCCGAATCGCCCGAGGACGGGGAAGAAAAGGAGTAATACCATGACAGTTCATGAATTGCAGAACGAAATAATCAAGCTCAAAAAAGAAACGAACACCGCTATTCTCGCACACAGCTATCAGGCACGCGAGATAGTCGAGATAGCCGACTTCACAGGAGACAGCTACAAGCTCAGTGTCGATGCGACAAAGACAGATGCCGACAACATCATCTTCTGCGGAGTTCACTTCATGGCTGAAACGGCAAAAATGCTCTCGCCGCAGAAGCGCGTTTTCCTCGCAAACAGGAACGCAGGCTGTCCCATGGCTGAGCAGATGGACAGAGAGCTCATCGCACAGCTTCGTGCAGAGGAGCCTGACCGCACGGTAGTTGCCTACATCAACACCACAGCCGCACTGAAAACGGTCTGCGATGTGTGTGTGACCTCATCAAGTGCACTCCGCATAGTCAGGGCTCTCGATGCCGAAAAGATACTGTTCATCCCCGACTGCAACCTCGGAAGCTGGGTTCAGGCACAATGTCCTGAAAAGGACATCAAGCTCCTCAACGGCGGCTGCCCTTCCCATGCATCACTCACAGCCGCGGAAGTTAAAAAAGCCAAGGCTGAGCACCCGAATGCACTTTTCCTTGTGCATCCAGAATGCCGTCCCGAGGTCACGGCTCTTGCTGACTACGCAGGCTCGACGAGCGGTATCATGGACTTTGCAGGAAAGTCTGATGCAAAGGAATTCATCATCGGCACGGAATCCTCGATAGCCGAGCATTTGCAGTACGAATATCCTGACAAAACCTTCTACAATGTTTCAAAGGGTATCATCTGCCGCGATATGAAGCTGACAACCCTTCCCGATGTATACAGCACTCTCCTCGGCATGAACAGCGGAGATGCTTTTGAGATAATCATGAGCGACGAGCTTATCGCTTCCGCACGCGGCTGTATCGACGAAATGATACGCCTCGGAGGCTGATATGACTGAGCTTGCCGACAAACTGAGGCTCACCTGCGACCTCACCGATGCCGAGCTGAAAGCTCTCATCGAAACAGACGACCGCGAAACAGCAAAGCTCCTGCGCTCACACGCCGACGAGGTGCGGCGTCTGCACTACGGGAGAAAGGTGTTCCTGCGCGGACTTATCGAGATATCGAGCTATTGCAGAAACGACTGTCTTTACTGCGGTATCCGCCGCAGCAACAGCTCCGCCGAACGCTACCGCCTTACACGCAAACAGATAATGATGTGTGCCGAAAACGGCTATCAGCTCGGATTCCGCACGTTCGTCATGCAGGGCGGCGAGGACAGCTTCTTCACTGACGACCGCATCTGTGAGGTAATCTCGGAGCTGCGCGAAAAATACCCCGACTGCGCGATAACGCTCTCCCTCGGAGAACGCAGCCGCGAGAGCTGCAAGCGCATGAAGGAGGCAGGTGCAGATCGCTATCTTCTGCGCCACGAAGCCGCAAGCGAGGAGCTGTATGCAAAGCTCCACCCTTCCGAGCTCAGCCTTTCACACAGAAAGCAGTGCCTTTATGACCTGCGCTCGCTCGGGTATCAGGTCGGAGCAGGCTTCATGGTCGGAGCTCCGTACCAGACGACCTCAGACATCATCGCAGACCTGCGCTTCCTGCAGGAGCTGAAACCGCAGATGATAGGCATAGGACCGTTTATTCCGCACCGCTGCACACCGTTTGCAGACAAAGAGGGCGGCTCGCTCGGGCTGACGCTGAGACTTCTCGGGATACTGCGGCTGATGTTCCCGAAGGTGCTGCTGCCCGCTACAACTGCACTCAGCACCATCGCTGAAAACGGACGCGAACTCGGCTTGCAGACAGGCTGCAATGTCATTATGCCAAACCTCTCCCCAGCTGATGTGCGGAAGAAGTACGACCTGTATGACAATAAGGCTTCCACAGGCAGCGAAGCGGCAGAGGGCTGCGCTATGCTGAAAAAGTGCATCGAAGCCGCAGGATACGAGGTCGCTGCCGAACGCGGTGACTATATCGGATAAATTGGTCAGCGGACTCCGCTGATATGCACATATTATGACGTCAGACATACCGCTCGCATAAGCGGAAATGTCTGAAAAAGGAGAAAGAAATGAGAGTAAGATTCCATCTTCCCGATTTTTCGGGACGCTTCACCCTGAACCTCATGTTCGCGGAGATGCTGAAAAACAAGCCCGAGTTCTTCCGCGAGGGCGTTGAGATAGCCTCATTCTACGGCGTATTTCCGCCGTCAATATGGAACGGCGGACGTACTCAGGGCGGTGTCTGCGACAGCACTTTCGTAAAAAGCGTTATCAAGGCGTTCAACGAGAGGGGTATTCCGCTCCGATTCACATTCACAAATCCCGCACTGGAGAAAAAACACCTCTCCGACCCGTTCTGCAATATGGTCATGAACCTCGCAGACAACGGGCTGAACGAGGCTATCGTAATGTCTCCGCTGCTTGAGGACTACATCCGCAAGAACTACCCGAATTACAAGCTCACAAGCTCGACCTGCAAGCGCATCACCGATCCGCAGAAGCTTGAGGAGGAGCTTGGCAGAGATTACAGCATCGTTGTTGTCGATTACGACTTCAACAACAATTTCGACGTACTCTCAAAGCTTCCGCGCAAGGAGGACTGCGAGCTTCTCGTCAATGCGTGCTGTGAGCCCGGATGTCCGCGCAGAAGCGCACATTACCGCTGCATCGGAGAACAGCAGATAGCCTACAACGAGCATATCAAAAAACATCCCGGTATGCCTTTCAATCCTGACAAGTACGATCCCCAGCACTTCCGTGACTGCCCGTATTCACAGCGAGGCATCTTTGATATACGCAGTCTCCGTACACACATCTCTCCCGACGATATATGGGAAAAGTACGTTCCCATGGGCTTTGAACAGTTCAAGATAGAAGGACGCACAGCAAGTGCATTGAATATTCTCGAAACGTATATGTACTATATGGCAAAGCCCGAGTGCCGCGATGAAGCACGCTTCACCCTGCTGAAAGCCCTTGAGAACAGCGGCGCACTTTCTTACAGATAAGGAGCAGACATGAAAGCACGTTTTCATCTTCCTGATTTCAGCAAGCACTATGCCTTCAACATCATATTTGCGGAAATGCTTCATGTACTGCCAGACTACTTCCGCGAGGGAGTAGAGATTGCATCAGTCTACGGCACATTTCCCCCTGCGATATGGAACGGCGGACGCTTCCAGTACGGTCTCTGCGACAAGAATTTTATCAAGACCGTGATAAAGACCTTCAACGACCGCGGTATCCCTCTCCGCTTCACCTTCACCAACCCTCTCATCGGTAAGGGTGAACTCTCAGACGAATTCTGCAACATGATAATGCGTCTTGCCGACAACGGCATGAACGAGGTCATCGTTGTATCGCCTGTGCTTGAGGAATATATCCGCGATAAATACCCGAATTTCAAGCTCACAAGCTCGACCTGCAAGCGCATCACCGAGCCCGATAAGCTGAACGATGAGCTTGAACGCGACTACCACATCGTAGTCATCGACTACGACCTCAACAACAATTTTGAGGTGCTCGAAAAGATAGGCAACAAGAAAAAATGCGAGCTTCTTGTCAATGCGTGCTGCAATCCGAAGTGCAGACTCCGCTCTGAGCACTACCGTCTCATCGGCGCAGAGCAGCTTGCCTACGCAGAACACATCAGGAAGCATCCTGACTCGGACTTTGATTTCACCTCGTATACCAAGTACAAGGAGTACATGAACGAGGCGATATTCAGCTGTCAGTGCATGAACCGCACCATCTTCGAGAGCAGCAGGCTGAGCAGCCACATCTCCCCTGAGGCAATATGGGAGAAATACATACCCATGGGCTTTGAACAGTTCAAGATCGAGGGAAGGACCATCGACATCTTCAACCTCATCGAGCACTATATGTACTACATGGTGAAGCCCGAATGCCGTGACGAAGCCCGTCTGAGGCTGTATATACAGCTTGCAAAGCGCGGTGTGATAAAAACACAGTTCTGAGTTTTCTGCGGAGAACGCTCCCTCGGCGTTCTTCGTCATACTTTACAGGCATTTTCGGTTCTGCACAGTCAGAGCCATGTTGCGGGATATTTCCGCGAAAGGAGTTTACTATGAGAACAGCCGCTGTTTTCAGCGATAATATGGTGCTTCAGCGCCATAAGAATATCCGTGTGTTCGGCACCTGCTGCGGCAGTGAACGGCACATCACAGTCAGCATACCCGAGCTCAGCGCAAAAGCTGATGCAGTCATCACAGGAAACAGGTGGGAGGCGATACTGCCTGCTCTTCCCGAATATGACTGCTGCTCCCTTGTTGTCACCTGCGGAGCTATACAGAAGATCTTCAGCAGCGTTGCGATAGGAGAGGTTTGGCTTGCGGGCGGACAGTCCAATATGGAATATGAGCTCCGCAACGACAAGCACGGTGCAGAGGAGCTGCGCGGAAGCTCAGATCATAACGTGCGCTTCTACTACACGCCCAAGCACTCCATGCTCGGAGAGGAACACGCCGCCGCAGAAGCCGCTTCACGCTGGGAGACTGCCTCTGAGAAAAACTCTGCCGCATGGTCAGCAGTCGGCTGGTACTTCGCAAAGGAACTCAGCCGCAGACTTGGCTGTACAGTGGGTATTATCGGCTGCAACTGGGGCGGAACGTCAGCTTCGGCATGGGTGCCGAGAGATGTGCTCGAGGGCAGTGCAAAGCTCCACTCCTATATCGACGAATACGACAGTGCCGTTGCAGGCAAGTCGGATGAACAGATGATAGCCGAATACGATGAATACACGGTCAGCCATGCCGAATGGGAAAAGCACGCAGCATCGTGCCGCGCCGAGAATCCCGACATCAGCTGGACTGAGCTTCAGGAAAAAATAGGGATCAGCCGCTATCCCGGTCCGATGGGCATAAAGAATCCCATGCGTCCCTGCGGACTCTATGAAACGATGATAAGCCGCATTCTCCCGTATACGATAAAGGGAGTGCTGTGGTATCAGGGCGAATCCGATGACAACCGCCCCGAAATATACTATGACCTTATGTCCGCACTGATACAGTGCTGGCGCGGCAAGTGGCATGATGACGGACTTGCCTTCCTTATCGTGCAGCTTCCGATGTTCAGATATAAGGACGATCCCGATTTCAAGCACTGGGCATACATACGCGAGGCACAGATGCGCCTTTTCCTGACGATAAAAAATACGGGACTGGCAGCCGCTCTCGACTGCGGAGAATTCAACAACATCCACCCCACAGACAAGTCAGTTGTCGGTCACAGGCTGTTCCTTCAGGCAATGAGCGAGGTCTACGGACTCATGGACAAAGCCGATACGATGCCGCCGATGTTTGGCTTCTTTGAAGTCCGTCACGGCAGCACAATGATAGTGTATCTCAACAATCCCTCCCGCGGTCTGGAAAGCAGCAATGCTCCCGACGGCTTTGAGCTTGCAGGTGCGGACGGTGTTTACTTCCCTGCGGATTCGGCGGAGATATACGGCAATCAGATACATATTGCCTGCGAAAAGGTAAAACACCCCGTCAATGTCCGCTATAAGTGGACGAACTATGCCGAGGTGGAGCTTTTCGGCTCAAACGGCATACCTGTACTTCCGTTCCGCACGGACAGCTTTCCCATGGAGGACACACTCTCCGCGTCCGATGCAGAGAATACCGCCGATATTGCCACTTGACAAAACTGTATCAGATAGTATATAATATAAGAGTATCAAAGGCATAGCAGTCAGAGTAGCTTTTTTGAAGCCTTTCAGAGAGCGGACGGTCGGTGTGAGCTCCGCAGGCAGGAAAAGTGAAGTGCGGCTGTCAGCTTCGGCGGGGAACAGAGTATCCGCTGACGTATCCCGCGTTAAGGGCATAAAGCTATAAATCGGAGTGGAACCGCGTAATTACGCCTCCTGTGAACTATCACAGGAGGCTTTTGTATTTCCGCACCACTGCCAAGGAGGACTATTATGCAGTTATACAATTCCCTCTCACACAAAAAAGAGGAATTCATACCCCGTGAAACAGGAAAGGTAAGTATGTACACCTGCGGTCCGACTGTGTACCACTATGCACACATCGGCAACCTCAGAAGCTACATAATGGAGGATATTCTCGAAAAATACCTGCGCTTCACAGGACTTGACGTCAAGCGTGTCATGAACATCACCGATGTCGGTCACCTCACCAGCGACGGCGATACAGGCGATGACAAGATGCTGAAAGGCGCAAAGCGTGAGCACAAGACAGTCATGGAGATAGCAAAATTCTACACGGATGCTTTCTTTGCAGACTGCGCAAAGCTCAACATCAAAACTCCCGATGCCGTTGTTCCTGCAACGACCTGTATCGACGAGTTCATACGTGTCATCTCCGTCCTTATGGAGAAGGGCTACGCCTACGAAGCAGGCGGCAACATCTACTTTGACACCTCCAAGCTCGAAAAATACTACGTGTTCAACGACTTCAACGAGGAAGACCTCGCAGTCGGAGTGCGCGATGGCGTCGAGGAGGACGGCAACAAGCGCAACAAAGCCGATTTCGTTCTCTGGTTCACCAAGTCTAAATTCGACGACCAGGAACTGAAATGGGAAAGCCCGTGGGGTATCGGCTACCCCGGCTGGCACATCGAGTGCTCATGCATCAGTATGCAGCAGCTCGGCGAGTATCTCGACATCCACTGCGGCGGTATCGACAATGCATTTCCGCATCACACCAACGAGATAGCACAGTCAGAGGCGTACCTCGGACATGAATGGTGCAATTACTGGTTCCACGTTCTCCACCTCAACACCAACAGCGGCAAGATGAGCAAATCGAGCGGCGAGTTCCTCACAGTATCGCTCCTTGAGGAAAAAGGATATGACCCGCTTGTTTACCGCTTCTTCTGCCTCCAGTCGCACTACCGCAAGTCTCTTGTATTCACATGGGACAATCTCGACAACGCAAAGGTGACATTTGAAAAGCTCATCGCAAAGATAGCTCCGCTGACCGCAGACAGGTCGGGCGATATCGACAAAGCCGAATATGACCGCCTTATGCAGAGCTTCAATGATGCGCTCGGAAACGACATCAACACAGCTATGGGCATTACCGTGCTCTATGACGTGCTGAAATCAGGCTCGGGAAACGCAACAAAGCTTGCGCTCATTGCGGAGTTCGACAAGGTGCTCGGACTCGATCTCATCAAAAAGGCTGAGGAAAAAGCAGCCTCCGCAGGAAATGACACTTCCGACTTACCGGCAGAGGTGCTTGAGCTTGCAGAACAGCGCAAGGCTGCACGCAAGGATAAGAATTTCGCGCTTGCAGACGAGCTCCGCGATAAGATAGCCGCTCTCGGCTACGAGATCAAGGAAACACGTCAGGGCACTGAAATAAATAAACTGTAACCAAAGGCTCTGCCTTGACAATCCGCGAGGGCTCTGCCCTCGACCCGCAGGGGAACACAGTTCCCCTGACCCCGAACTACGAACCCGCTCGCAAGCTCGCTCAGTCTGTACAAAAGACTCAGTCTGCTTTCGGCGGGTGGCAATCGCGGGGATGAATGCACTTCTACTATATGGCGGAAATCACCGCTTTTTCAATGGAAAACCGTTGATTATCGGAAAAATAATTTTAATCTTTGTATATCTGCACAAGTCGGTGGCGAAGGTTTAAGCCTGAATTGTGCATATATAATATCACAAACACTCAACCAAAAAATCTTTTAACGGAGGTATTTAACTATGGACAACACTGAAGGAATGGCTGTATTAGCAGGACTCGGAATATTCATTGTGATCTTTTTAGGATTTATGCTTCTTATCACTGTCGTGATGCTCGTCATCTACTTCATTGCGCTGTGGAAGCTCTTCGTCAAGGCGGGAGAGGAAGGCTGGAAGTCGCTTATCCCGATCTATAACACCCTCGTGATGTCGAAGATAGCTACGGGCAATTTCAAGCTCGGTGCCGCTTCTCTCTGCATGTCGCTCGGCTACTCGTTCTTTATGGGCATAGCCAACACCCTCAATATGATCGCGACCTCGGGCAATGACAGCTCTCTTGCGGCTCTGAGCATCATCTCTCTGCCTATGTCCCTTCTCGCCATCGTTTGCAGTATCGCTATGGCTGTCATCGGCGGTTATTTCAGCTACATCTTCACCGAGTCCTACGGCAAGGAGACCATATGGTGCGTGCTGTCGATATTCTTCTTCCCCATCATTATGCTCATTCTCGCATTCGACAAGAATACCCATTATGTAGGACCGAAGAACCACATCAAATGGTTTGAATGAGAAATAAACGGACGCCCGATGGGCGTCCGTACATCTGAGCTCTTAGCTCTGCGCTCCGCGCCCGCTTGACATTTCCGCACACATGATGTAAAATAGAAACAATAATAAAAATTTCACCGAAAGAGGTATCTGATATGCTTAAAAACAATGAAAAAGTAATGGACAAGATCGTTGAGCTCTGCAAGTCAAAGGGCTATGTTTACCCCGGTTCCGAGATATACGGCGGTCTTGCAAATACATGGGACTACGGCCCGCTCGGCGTAGAGCTCAAGAATAACATCAAAAGAGCGTGGATGAAGAAGTTCGTTCAGGAGAACAGATACAACGTTGGTCTTGACTCCGCTATCCTCATGAACCCCCAGACATGGGTGGCTTCCGGACACATCGGCGGATTCTCCGACCCGCTCATGGACTGTAAGGAGTGCAAGACACGTCACCGCGCCGACAACCTCATCGAGGACTTCGACGGCACAAACGTTGCAGGCTGGTCAAACGAGCAGATGATGGACTACATCAGGGAAAAGGGCATCACCTGCCCCAACTGCGGCAAGCAGAGCTTCACTGATATCCGCCAGTTCAACCTCATGTTCAAGACCTTCCAGGGCGTTACCGAGGACAGCAAGAGCGAGCTCTATCTCCGTCCCGAGACAGCTCAGGGCATATTCGTAAACTTTGCGAATATCCAGCGCACCACTCGCAGAAAGGTGCCCTTCGGCGTTGCTCAGGTCGGCAAGTCGTTCAGAAACGAGATCACTCCCGGAAACTTCATATTCCGTGTACGCGAATTCGAGCAGATGGAGCTTGAATTCTTCTGCAAGCCCGGCACAGACCTCGAATGGTTCAACTACTGGAGAAGCTACTGCAAGAACTTCCTCCTCAGCCTCGGTCTCAAGGAGGAGAACATCCGCCTGCGTGACCACTCTCCCGAGGAGCTCTGCTTCTACTCAAAGGCAACCACAGACTTTGAATACCTCTTCCCGTTCGGATGGGGCGAGCTCTGGGGCGTTGCAGACCGTACAGACTATGACCTCACCCAGCATATCAACACCAGCGGCAAGTCGCTTGAATATTTTGATCCTGAGACAAACGAAAAGTACATCCCCTACGTTATCGAACCTTCACTCGGCGTAGAGAGACTTTTCCTCTCGGTTGTCACCGAAGCATACGACGAGGAGGAGCTTGTCTCCACCGACAAGAACGGCAACGAGAAGAAGGATGTCCGCACCGTTATGCACCTTCACCCTGCTCTTGCTCCGTATAAGTGCGCAGTTCTTCCGCTCGTCAAGAAGCTCTCTCCCAAGGCTGAGGAGATATACGAAATGCTCTCAAAGAAGTTCATGGTAGACTACGATGAGGCAGGCACAATAGGCAAGAGATACCGCCGTGAGGACGAGATAGGCACACCGTTCTGCATCACAGTTGACTTCGACACTATCGAAAAGGACAACTGCGTAACAGTCCGCGACCGTGACACAATGCAGCAGGAACGCATTGCCGTTGACGATCTCGTTTCCTTCATCGAATCCAAGATAGAATTCTAAAGCATACACAAGCAAATAGAACATAAAAAATACCGGGCTTATAACCCGGTATTTTTCTTATATTCCGCGGTACTCCGCTGATTCATTCACACTTTTGATATCACTATGCACGTCACATTGTCCCAGCCGCCGTTCTGAAGTGCTTTTGCCGCAAGTGCCTCAGAATAGTTGTCGTGCTCCTCAGCGAGTATCTCCGCTATCTCGGCGTCCGAACACATATCCGTCAGACCGTCGCTGCATATCAGCACCTTGCCCCCTCCGAGAGCAACAGGCTCGGCTGCATAAGCTGTCAGCCCTATACCGTCATCATCTGCACCGAGAAAGGTTATGAGCTTGTGCGCGTCGGAGCTGCTGCGTATCTCCTCCGAAAGCTCACCGCTTCTCAGTTTCTGTGCCGCAAGCGTGTGATCCTGTGACAGACGCGTGACCTTTTCGCCGTCGAAGAAGTAAACGCGGCTGTCGCCGAGATTGAAGCTGTATATCATATCGTCTTCTATGCACACCAGAGCGAGCGTAGAACCGCTCCTGCCGCATTTCTTTCGCCTTGCCATACGGCATATCCCTGCATTTGCTGCATCAGCGAAGCTGTTGACTGCACTGTGCAGCTCGTCAGTCCCTGCTGAGCGAAGCATATCTGCCTGCTCACTCAGAGTCGTGACTGATATTTCAGAAGCAAGCTCGCCGTACGCCTCTCCGCCCATGCCGTCACAGACAGCGAAAACATACCTGTCATGTCCGCTCACCACCTTGCAGAGCGTACAGTTCTCGTCAGGCTTTATACCGATGCCGTCTGCATAGAAGCTGTCCTCATTGCTGCTGCGTACAAAGCCGACATCGGAAACGGCTGACACTGAAAGTCCGCCTCCTGCGACTTCGGCAGGCACATCCTCCGCCTCTGTCGGAACAGGAGCAGGTTGTCCTGATCTCTTTCTGAATAATCCAAACATTGTCATCATCTCTTTCGCGCGGAGCTGTTTTTTTTCTGTCCGCTTTTCTGCACAAAGATACTATGTATTCATTATACCATATTTATCCCTATGTTTCAAGAGTTTTTGTGCGTTTGTACAAACAAACAAAGTTGATGTTGACACTGATTCGAGACTGTGGTAAAATAAAATCAAAGAAGTTAGCTTTTACTAATAAAAAGAGGCGAATCATAATGACACTGAAGGAAGTCAGGATCGGCAATACCGTCAGAGTTACCGAGATCGGCGGCGAAGGCGCTCTCAGGCAGCACTTTCTCGATATGGGCATAATCCCCGACACGGAAATCACTGTTTCAAAGCTCGCTCCTATGGGCGACCCGATGGAACTGACTCTGCACGGCTACGAGCTGACGCTGCGGCTCGCCGATGCTGAACTGATACAGGTCGAGCCGACTGAAAAACAGTCAGCTGACACCAAAAAGCCCGATAAAAAGCGTACCGAACACCCCGGTCTTGGTGAGGGCGGAAAATTTCACCCAAAGGGCAGCGGTGCTCCCCTGCCCGCAGGAACGATAATGACGTTTGCACTTGTCGGCAATCAGAACAGCGGCAAGACCACTCTTTTCAACCGCCTTACAGGCTCAAAGCAGCACGTTGGCAACTTCCCCGGCGTTACCGTTGACCGCAAGGACGGCGCGATCAAGGGACATCCCGACACGCTGATAACCGATCTCCCGGGTATATACTCGATGTCTCCGTACACGAGCGAGGAGATAGTATCACGTAATTTTATCCTCGGCAGCAGACCTCATGCGATCATCAACATCGTTGATGCCAATAATATCGAGCGCAATCTGTATCTTACAATGCAGCTCCTTGAACTGAATATCCCCATGGTAGTGGCTGTGAATATGATGGATGAGCTTACTGCAAACGGCGGAAGCATTGACTTCAACGACATGGAAAAGATGCTCGGTGTGCCCGTAGTTCCCATTTCTGCAGCAAAAAACGAAGGCATTGAGGAACTTGTCGAGCATGCAATACACGTCGCATACTACAATGAACCACCTGTGATACAGGATTTCTGCGAAAGGTCCGAAAACGGCGGTGCTGTTCACCGCTGTCTGCACGGTATCTGTCACCTTATCGAGGATCACGCCGAACAGGCAGAGCTGCCGATACGATTTGCCGCAAGCAAGGTGGCGGAAGGCGATGAGCTTATCACTGCTCAGCTCGGACTTGATGAAAATGAAAAAACGCTCATGGAGCACATTGTCCGACAGATGGAAAAGGAGCGCGGACTTGACAAAAGTGCCGCCATCGCAGATATGCGCTTCCGCTTCATACGCAGACTCTGCGGCAAGACGGTCATCAAGCCGAAGGAGAGCAAGGAACACATCCGCAGCCGCCGCATAGACAAAGTGCTGACGGGCAAGTACACCGCTATCCCCATGTTCATCGGTATCATGGCACTTGTGTTCTGGCTCACGTTCAACGTTATCGGAGCATGGCTTCAGAAACTCCTTGAAAGCGGCATAGACTATGTGACAAGAGCTGTCGATTCCGCACTCACCGCCGCTCACGTCAACAGCACGATACACAGCCTCATTATTGACGGCATATTTACAGGAGTAGGCAGTGTTCTATCCTTCCTGCCGATAATCGTCACGCTCTTTCTTTTCCTGTCGCTGCTTGAGGACAGCGGCTATATTGCGCGTGTGGCGTTCGTTATGGATAAGCTGCTGCGTAAGGTAGGATTATCAGGGCGAAGCATCGTACCGCTGCTCATCGGTTTCGGATGTACAGTTCCTGCTGTTATGTCAACAAGAACTCTCCCCAGCGAGCGCGACCGAAAAATGACGATACTGCTCACTCCGTTCATGAGCTGCTCGGCAAAGCTGCCGATATATGCGTTTTTCGTAAGTGCCTTCTTTCCGCACAAGGGCGGTCTGATAATGACGGGACTGTATCTGCTCGGCATCATCATCGGCATCTTTGCAGCACTGCTTTACAGGAACACGCTGTTCCGCGGTGAGCCTGTACCGTTCGTAATGGAGCTTCCCAACTACCGTATGCCCGGAATCAGAAACACAGCACAGCTCCTCTGGGAGAAGGCTAAGGACTTCCTTCAGAAAGCATTCACAGTCATACTCATCGCAACCATTGCAGTATGGTTCATGCAGAGCTTCGGGCTGAACCTCGAGCTTGTAGAAAACGCTGAGGACAGCATACTTGCCTCGCTCGCAAAGCTTGCCGCCCCCTTGATGAAGCCGGCAGGTCTCGGCGACTGGCGTATCTGCGTGTCGCTCGTATCGGGATTCATCGCCAAAGAAAGCGTTGTCTCCACGATGCAGATACTTTTCAGCGGAGACATCACCACGTTCATGACACCGCTCGCCGCAGCATCAATGCTGATATTCTCGCTGCTGTACACTCCCTGCGTGGCGGCAATAGCCTCCATCAGGCGCGAATACGGTAAAAAATGGGCGGCGGCAGTAGTTGTATGGCAATGCGGGCTCGCGTGGCTTGCAGCCTCCGCAGTACAGCTCATAGGACATCTGACAGGTGGTTAAATATGAATCTCATTGATGTTATACTCATAATAGTGATAGCAGCGGCGGCAGCTTCCGCCGTTGCTTTTATCATCCGTCAGCACAAAATCGGCGGATGCGGAAGCTGCTCAGGCTGTGCATACAGCGGTCAGTGCAGCAGGAAGTCCCGAAAGCAGGACGAATGACACCGAAAAAAGCACCCAAAGGGAGTCCCTTTGGGTGCTTTTTTATCATGCTTCGGCAAGACCATATTTTGCCATGTATGCGTTTATCCACTTTATTGCTCTGCTCGTCAGCCTTGCCTCCTGCTGACTGCTGCCGTTATCTCTCCGTATCCAGCCTTCAGACAGATTGATGTAAAAGACTGTGCCTCTTGCAGAGAACGAGTACTGGGGATCCCCGCCGTATACATCGGGCGAATATGACAGCCCGTTCAGGACATCATGCAGAATATCGCCATTTACCTCAACCGCCCAGTCTACCTCAGGAGGTTCCCCGACGGGCTGAGTTGTAGCTGCCGGAGTTGTGACCACGGGAGGTGCAGCCGTTGTGACTGCCGCCTCAGTCGTACTTTCGCGCTTATCAGGCGCTTTTTCGGTTTTCGGAGCTTCCTCGGTAGTATTCTCCTCCTCGGCAGCTTCTGTAGTATCAGGCTCAGGCACGGTGCTTTCCACTTCATCTTCTGCTTTGAACTTGCTAAGGCTGGTATTCTCGCCAATAATGCAGTATCTGTTGTCCTCTGCATATGACCGACCTGTCAGCTCTATACATAACAGGTCAAAAACGCTGTCAAGTTCACTGTCTTCAACTTTGTAGCCTATACGGAAGTCTTTTGATTCACCCGGCTGGAAATCAACAGCAAAGAAATCTGCATTCAGTATTGATTTTTCTCCATTGAAGTTGTAGACGTTCGCACCATAAGCCGGAAACGTTTCGTTATAACTTCTGTCAGCATTATAATTATAACAGCATACCATTGATGAGTTTGTATAGAATTGTCTTTCAGTATTTTCCGTATTCTTTATGGTAATATCCGCAATTAAATAAGAATAATCACAAATAAAGACTCCGTCCTCATCGCATGGGAAATAGTCGTTCTGTCTGAAAGTCATACCGTCGCTGCTTTTTGTGACTGCTATGTCTTTCACGCAGTATTCAAAGCCGTCATATTCGCAGGTTTCGCCTATATTATAAAATCTTCTGTCCATCATTTCGATACTTACTGCTTCAGACACAACTTCTGTTCTGATGTTTTCGGTTTTGATTTCGGACGGCAGCTCTGCACTAAAGCTTACGGTCTCATCAGGAACAGTCTCTTTATTTCTTAAAATACATACTGTACCTCCGATTCCTGCTGTGAGTAACAGTGCAGCCGCGGCAACCTGTGCATATCTGTGCCATACAGGACGCTTGTACTCCTCAACGCCTGATACGGTGTCCTCAGAAACATCGGGAACTGCTGCTTCCGAACCGTTTTCATTTATTTGATATTTTCTTCTGCTCTCTCTGAATATTCGTTCCTTTTCCTGCTCATCGGGAACAAACATCTCCGATACGGTATCAGGATCGTCAAGAACATTAAAATCAAGTTTTTTCTTATCCATAATTACACCTCCGTAAAATTGATGCCATGCTCCAGCAGAAGCTTTTTCAGCTTCTTTAAAGCTCTTCCGCTCCTGACTCTGACCGCAGACGATGACATTTTCAGCAGCTCTCCTGTTTCCTTTGATGACCTCTGAAAATAGTACTTCTGAATAATAATGGTCGAATCAGGCTCGCCAAGCTCGCCGATGCATTTCAGAAAGATGCTCCGCATCTCTTCCTTGTCGTAGTCGCTCTCAAGCCGATTATCATCCGAAATGTCAGTAATGCACGCTTCATCGTAGGATACGGTTTTTCCGTGCCCGACAGAGAGCGAATGGAACATATTGACGGCTCTCCGGTTCGAGACAGTTGAAATAATTCCTTTCAGGTCTCCGTCACGGGCACCTTCTCTGCTGCAATAAGCATACACATCCGCAAATACGTCACTGATACATTCCTCAATATCTTCCTTTGATGCAACAGCCCTGAGCCTGCTGTAAACAACACTGTACACATATCTGTAATACTCATCGAACAGGCTGCGCTGTGCCTTTTCGGGTGACTCACTGAATAGAGCTCTGTATTCAGAATCAGTCACTTGTTATCGCCTCCTCTGTCGGGATATGAAATGAAAAATTTTTCGCTTTCATAAACTATACTCAGTCCGAATACTCAAAATGTAACAGTTTTTTCGTGTTTCTTCAAAAATGCGGCAATATACAGAAAAACCGCTTTCCACAAAATGTGAAAGGCGGCAAAAACGCGTCTCAGAAAATCCGAACCACTGATATGCCTGCGGGGGCTCCCCGTCTGTGTTTGTGTTCGGTGAGTCTTTTCCTTCAGCAGAGAATAGAATGATTGACGTTTATGTTTGATATTGCATAAACGGAAGCTGCATACGACCTTCAATGTATACAGCCACAGCGATGTTTCCGCCAAGAAGACTGAGATGGATTATATCACCAGCTGCTTCACCGACCTGTTCGGCAGCAGTGATGAATAAACGAAGAGCAGGCGTTCCTATATCGGGAGCGCCTGCTCTTCCTTAAAAACAATAAAAAAATAAAGCCTGTTTTCCTCAAAGACGGATCACTTTCAAAGGACAGCAGAAGGGGCGGTCATGCTTCAAAGAATTTCTGATCCGGAATACTGGTAAAAGCTTCGGCTCCTGCATATAAAAACAGGAGCCGTCGTTTCATTTTCTAATTGTTTAACTTCTCAAAAAAGGGACTCAGAATATTGTCGAGCTGATTGTATTCATACTCCATGAACAGTTCATCATTAAGGAAGACATCGATGTATTGTCTGTTCAGGATTATGAAATACAGCTCATCGTTATGCTGATATTGAAGCATATGTTTTCCGTAGTTCATTTTTTCTGTTTCTGTAGCTGTGGGTATATCGATGTCCTTTACAACATCTTCATATTGTAAGATAGCGGAATCCTTTAGCTCCTTGATAAAGTAATTCCCCATGTATCCTGCCTCGCCGCCGTCATAGATCTCTACATCGGCAGTAACCTTTGCTATCTGACCATTTTTCAGATCGGGGTAAGCTCCGCCTTGGGTCAGATAGATCCAGTTGCAGGCACCCGGTATCTGGATATGATCATCATTAACTCTCATGATATAAAATTCAGCATCTTTTTTACTGCTGATATCCAGAGCATCAGCTATACTGTCTAATCTGCCGCAGCCTGACAGAAGTATTAAAGCAGAGAAAGCCATAACTGTTATCTTTTTCATGGCGACCATCCTTTCAAAAGAGTATTCTGATAAATAAGTGTTGAAAAATGCCCGGATTGTTGCAAGACAGAGAAAATTTTGTCACATTGAATATATTTGCCTGCTGATTTTAGTGCAAAAGGTCAGCTGACCGGAAGTTATTTCTGAGCGCATTTGTATTCTTTTTTATCTATCTCGTTCATTTCAAATTTTACCATAGAATTTGAAATTTATCAGTGGAGCTTTCTGATGTTGATAAGATGTTTGAAGAATAATACAGAAAGTCTCCGCAAATTCGGGGACACAGCTTTATATATGTTTGTTTATCAGTTCTCTTGACGTCAGTTCGGTCTTATTGTAGTCTATTCTGAAATAGTCGAGGATGGCATTCATATCGTCCTGCATGGTCAGGCAAACGTCCAAAAGACATTCTTTTTTATTATCAGTCTGCCATTCTTTAAGCCCAACATAGTAAAAGTGCTTGATTTCCTCGTTGATGAAGAACGGGACGATCCCGTTGGCGAGACACTGTTTCAGCATTAAGAGCCTGCCTATACGACCGTTTCCGTCGTAGAAGGGGTGTATCCTCTCAAACGCCACATGAAAGTCAGCGATGTCGTACAGATCGAGAGCAAGCTTATCGTTATACCTACCAAGAAGGTCTTGGATATGATCCGAGACTTCCTCGGGAGGAACCGTCTCTATCTCGCCGACTTCGTTAGGGTATTTCTTGTAGTCGCCGACGACGGCGTAATCCTCGTCATCGTCCATAACGCCGTTTTTCAGCATACGATGCAATTGCTTGATATAGTCCTCAGTAATAGGTTCGTTGACAGTATCGAGGATATAGTCGAAGCATTTGAAGTGGTTTGCGGCCTCGAATACGTCGTTGACGGGAGCGGTCCCGTCGATGGTGCGTGTCTCATAGATATATCTGGTCTGATCGTGTGTAAGTCTGCTGCCTTCGATGTGG
Source organism: Ruminococcus sp. (assembly GCA_024403935.1). Classification (GTDB taxonomy): domain Bacteria; phylum Bacillota; class Clostridia; order Oscillospirales; family Ruminococcaceae; genus Ruminococcus. The sequence continues at coordinate 18,860 of JAKSQV010000019.1, forward strand.
TTGGAGTTGTAAGCAAAATCGACTTGCATTCTATTGTATATGCTGCCTTTGATCTTTCTGCTCTTCTCTGAAAGCAGAACAGGCAGAAGCTCTCTTGTATCTGACATAAGGAACGCCTCCTTTGCTCTAATTATATCAATTTATAAGTGCTTAGTCAATATAATAAAGTCGATATGAGTACACGCAACTGCAAAGATTTTTGTATTAGAAAAATTCAATATTAGAAAAAATATTAGAAAACTAATGAAAAAAGCACTTCCTCAACTGAGAAAGTGCCTATTCTTCTGGAGGGTTGGAGCAATCTAGACCCCACTTTTATTCTCCTAAAAATAGGCAGTTTCAAAGCCTTATAATTATTCGTTATTTGATTTTGCTATGTACTTTTCAAGTACTGCTTCAAGTTTTTTGAAATTGCAGCAGCGGCGAACAAGGTCACGAGATTTATCAGGATACTTTGTAACAATATCATATGTACGATTGGCGTGAGAAAGAAGTTTATCTTCGTTTTTTTGACACCAGTCCAATTGTTTAACAAGAAGTTCCTTATATGCTTTGTTCTTTCCGTTATCACTTGATTTTTTTCTTAAATCAATGTGATAGATGACTTCCTTGTTTACAGGAAGCATATTGTTAAAATTTAATGCGCCGATTATTTTGCCCATTCCTTTTTCGTCAATAACAGTATTATCAATAATTCGCATGAAGTCAATAGTGTTTTTCTTTTTAACAAACTTAGGCTTAGGTGAGCTTAGAGGAACACAATATTCTTTACCATTTATTAATACTAAAATACCAACAAAAGGTCGCATATCTTTATTGATCTGAGGAGAAACTGACATTACATTGTCATCGACCTGAGCTAAATCTCTAACATATTTCATGTCAATTTCATATAGTTTAAGATGCTGTTTCATAAAAATAACCCCTCTATAAATAAAGGCTGTGACAAGCACAGCCTTTATCGTTCAAATAGTTCCCACTTCTACGGTAGGGTTCACCTCTTGTAAAGTTCCCACTTCTACGGTAGGGTTCACCTCTTGTAAAGTTCCCACTTACAGTAGGGTTCACTGCTTTTTACAGGAGCAAGCTCCCATATGATAAGCCGAAACTTATCTTCACATATATTATATCCTGCAAATCAGGATTTGTCAATAGCAATTTTTGAAATTGGTTCAAGTTCAGCTTTTACTTCATAACCGCCCTTAAAAGTGACGGATATTTCCTCTTTGCTGAGTATTTTAACGCATTCAACAAACTTTCGCACCAATACATCATCGTATTCTTCAAGTTCAAAAGAAGCGTTATTTATATCCGTTTCTATACTATCAACAAGCTCGTTCTGCTCGGCTTCTCCCTGAGATTTGAGTGAAAGGAGCTTCTGACTCAGCCTTTCTTCTTCGCTATATAGCCTTGCAAACTCATCATCAAGTGAATCAGGAGCACAAGTACCTGTTGCTATGAGATCCACAAAGTCGTTACGAGCTTGGTCTATATCCTTGAGTCGCTGCTCGATCTGCTTTATTTCATCATCGTTTGATCCCGAAAGGACAGTATCTGCTACTGATTTCAGTACTTTTGCAACATCATCGCTACAGTTATAGAACTCATTTATAGTTCTCACAATAGCGTTATGAAGCGGTTCTTCGTCAATAGTAGGGGATTTACAGTATTTCGGACCGTGTTCGAGGCGGTTAATGCACCGCCATACCGTCCTGTTCCTGTTGTGAGAAGTCCAGCGGCACCGCCTATAAGCTGTACCGCATTCGCCGCATATAAGAAGCTCTGTCAGGGCATATTTACTGCTGTACTTGCTCAGTTCGGTAGGATTCTTTGTGCTTACATAGCGAGGCCGAGGCACTCGTCCTCGGTCTGCTCTTCTGTTTGATTCACTGATATGATAATGTTTCGGAAACAGGTGTGACCGTTGGATCATTAGCGCTTGCATCAGGGACAATATTAGTTATTCCCGAATCGTACACCTGAACTTTGAATGAATCCATTGCACTTACTATTCCGTTTTGATCGAAATCAAGAGGTGTTAGGTTTAACGGAGTCAGTGTACCTCCAAGGAAAAGATTAATGAATGTGCTATCAGCAGCTGTTATGTTTCCGTCTCCATTAGGATCGCGAAGAGATGTAGTAGCGTGTGTCACTGCAGGGATTGCCACACAAGCCGCGATAATTCCTGATATGATTGATGTAATGAGCTTCTTTTTCATGTTAAACCTCCTTCGTTGGCTTACGATTCGTTTGTTCAATTATTCTTCAAAACTAATATGTCCTTCAGCATCCATTACCTGGAGCGCACGCGCGTCATTGGCTGTAACACCGCCTTCTCCGTCAATGTCAGCATTTATCATTCCCTGCGGCAAGAGCGCGTACCTGTCGCGGTTTGCAATATGCTGGAGAATAGCAACAGCGTCCGCTATCGTAGCTTTGCCGTCAAGGTTTGCATCGCCTTTAAGCTTGCTTTCAACTACCGTAACAGTAGTAGCTTCAATCGTAGTTGTGGTAGATGGATCTGTCACATTCCATTGATGAGTAGGTGAAGTTGTTGTTACAATCCTCTCTGAGAATTGTTCTTCGTATGAAGAATCCTTCTTTATGAGATATAAAGTTCGTTCGAGTTTGCTTCCGTTTATGAATTCGAGTATAGAACTGCCGCACATATATCTTTCGTCAAAATCGCGAATGGGGTATATATTGTAATTCTCAGGATAACTGATTGCCCGAATATAGTATTCTATATTTCCCCTTTGCTGACCGAGTTTTCTTGTAACGCACTCATATTTCAATCCTTCAACGTGTATGAGCTCTGTATCTGATGTGTTCCAAGATGCAAGAACCTCGCCTGTATCATCACGGTATAACTCACACTGAACATCATCTACCGGACTATTTGTTTCTTTGTCAAGCACCTTGATATCCAATGAAAATTCGCCAGATAATGGGAAATCATTTGGAACGAGCGGATCGCCTCTATCAAGTTTAACAACAAAATAGTGGTTCCCTTCGAGTTTCTCATTAAATGTCAAACCAATGTCTACTTGTCCTTCGTTGAATGAAATATACCCGTCAGGAAGTTCGTCAACATAAACCCTGTACTCAAATCTGTCCATATCGTTAATGAATGTATCTGTTGTGAATGTTGGGTAGTCCGAGCTGTTCCATTCTGCAACAATGATATCATCTCCAACGTAATAGTCCGCAGAACTCTTATCATATTCTCTCTTACATATTCTTGCGTTGATATTCTCCACATTTTTTCCTGTTGAACTATCAACAAAGGAAACAGAGTAACTGAATATGCAAGCTTCATTATCATCGGCAGCGAGTACTCCAGCAGGCATGACAGCTGATACAGAAAGCGAAACTGCCGCTACTGCCAACGCTACAAATCTTTTTGCTGTTTTCATCATAATGATCCCTCCTTACTTTCCGAGCAGGTATTCTATACAGCGCTGAGCCTTATCCTCACCGATATAGAATGACACTCCACGGTTTGTGATGTTAGTTGCGATATAGCCTTCTTTTGATATAAAAAACGATGTATTATAGCGCATATACGTGATGTCTGAAAAGATTATCAGATCGCGGGAAATTGAATTTAGACTTGGCGTGTTCACAGCGTCGCGGCACTCATCAAGTACAGTCATTATCCGTTCACTTGGCACATCGCAGTATGCTTGTTCGCTTGGGACACGTATATTCTGACTGCCAAAGTTCATATACTCATCGAGTCTCAAATCGTCAAGCATATCTCCAAGAGTTTCGGGTTCGTAGCCTGTGTTGAGATACACGTTACATGGCTGTTCACCATCAAGCTTGACCGCAATAATAGCTTTAGGGGATACATCGTTAAGTGCATAGAAAGCAGAGCTGCTGTTTGTTCCCCACACAGTATCACCCTTGCTTATCACACAATCCTTTATCCTTTCGCCGAGCTGACTTTCTTCTGCTTCAACGCCTGTTTGTACATAGACCGAACCTTCGGCAACATCGCAGATATACACATAGTCATTGTTTGAAATCATAGTTGCTATAGTTGTAACGATAGGGGAAAGCGATGTTACGGCTGTAGTTGTCAAAGGCACAACAACTGTGGAAGTGCTTGCCGCAGTTGAATTAGTTACTGGCGAAGTAACTGCAATCGTTGTAGTCGAAACAACATTCATGCGACTTGCACTTGTGGTCGTACGGACTGACGTCACAGTCTGCTGAGTTGAAGCATATGTCGCCGTAGTTGTTGCTGAGGTCATATGCTTAATTGTAGTAGTCGTCAGAGCAGTAGCGCTCGGAGAAGTCGGAGCAAACGTAGTCTCTGCCGAGGTAGTCTCAGTCTCGACTATTATTCCCGACTGGCTTGGAGTTGGCTTTTTCGGAGGCCTCATAACGTGAGTGAAGATTCCTATTACAAGTACTGCAGCTGCTCCAAAAGTGATTGCCGAGGCTCTTTTTAGATATAGAGCTCTACGCTTTTTCTTTCTAACGTACTCGTCGCGTGCTTCAAGTACCAATTTAGCCATTTCTTCATAATTCTTCATAATGAAAGTTTTCCTTTTCAAGTTCTGATCTCAGTGTTTTCTTTGCATTATAAAGCAGATTATCAATCTGTCGCTTATTCTTATGTAATATCTCGCAAACCTCAGAAATACTGAAGCCCTCAATGTATTTAAGAACAAGTACTTTTTGATAATCCAATTTGAGTTTTCGAATTGCCCTATACAAAGTTATCTTTCGTTCTTCAATTAAAAAATCCTTTTCAATATCGGTTTCAGCTTTTAGTTCACTAAGCTCATCAAGAGAGGTGACTTTTCTCTTCGAATTTTTTCTCATATAACTAATTGCGGTATTTTTTCCGATTGTATACAACCATGTTTTGAAAGACCATGTTTCAATGTATTTAGGCTTTTTAGTTGCAAGTTTAATGAAAGTATCTTGTACGCAATCCTCAGCAGAGCTCAAATCATTGGTATAACTGTTAAGGTAAAGCAGTAATCCATCTTTATAGTCGCGGATTAATTCTACCATACCCAAATCATCACCTTCAAGGAAACGGCGGTAGCTACTTGCACCGTTATCCATAATGGTATACTCCTTTCAGACAGATACATGTATGCATTTCTACTTATTAAACGCTATAAGCAGCTCATAATACTAAGCAATATTATTTATTATTATATTTTTACAATGTGCTTAATAATCCATGTTTAATTATACTTCATATAATTTCTTATTGAAAACCTATTATAACGATTATGGTCACCATACTATTTCAGCTTGGTGACCATAAGATACAATTCTTCACGTTAAATAATTCTCTTAAATAATATTTATATATATATTCGACCTTTTTTATTCTTTTTACTCTTCAAGAATCCATCTCAGTCTGTCTATATAATCATTATGTGTATATAACTCCAAACGCGAACCAGAAGATGAGTAGTTATTCTCTATATCTATATTCATTGTTGGAGCGAGTTTTGGAACAATGTAATATGTATTGCTACTATACTGGTCCAAATACCACATCTGATTTTCATTTCCAGGTGAATAATTCGAATATATCAAATCATCTCCGCTAATTGTTCCTGATATTGTAATTGCTTTAGTATTATCAGGTGAAAGAATATATACATAACCATTTCCTGCGTCAGTTATATTCCAGTGAGAAGCAGATGATGACTGAATAATATCATTTGTTAATGTGGATGCAACAAAAAAATCACTGTACTGATTCTTAATCTTTCTTCGTATACACGTATTCAAAGACAGCCACATACTATTATAAGACGACGTATTATGAGTTTTTAGCTTTAATGTTGAACCAGATGACGGTGTACCATCTACACTTATGTCTGTTGTTTGAAGATTCTTAGGAGAAAAATATAGGTGCTCGGATGACTCAACTGAAGTAATACTCCATTTTTGTGAATCATTTTGGTTGAACGTTGATAAAACAACAGAACTGTTAACTGCAGCTGTAGTAATTGTAATAGCTTTTGTTAAATCAGCATTTTTAATATAGTAAAATCCATCCCCTGAATCTACAAAGTACCAATAATATGGAGTTGTGCTTAATACAAGCGAGTTACTTGCTCCAGGGGCAACATATAAATTGCCTGTCTTATTTTTGATATAACGAGGAACGAAGTTCGCCCACGAAGGAGAAACATCCGGTATAAAATAAGTAAAAATAGAAAATGATTGGGGCGGGTGGATATCAGTATGAATGATGGGACTTGAAGAATTATCTCCGCCAGATTCAATAGCTATATATTCGTTATAATTGCTTCCTTCTTTGCTATAATGACAATCATATCGTATATTTTGATCTGTTAGAACTCCATTTATGTATATATTATTGCTTATTTGATAATGTTCCCATGGAACCCAATTACTTTCACCATACTTTTTACCAAAAGCGTTACGCAAATTTGAAATTCTTTCATTGTTATTCTTTCCATAATCTTCTTGAAACATTGAGTCGTGTTTGATCACCTTATTTGAAACAGGGAAACTAATAACGCCACATAATATCCACTTAGTAGTGGTTTCACGTCTAATCCACTGTGCATAATATGTTTTTCCTGCTACAGTTTTTACTCCAATACACATTGTATACCAAGTACCCGTAGTCCAGTTATAATTTGTAAAAATATGTTTTCCGTTTCCTTCGCCACTGAATGTCAAATCATCCAACTGAGAAAGACCAGAAACATATTCAACGATTGGATAATCTGTTCCATCATTCCATAAAGAAAACAAAACACGATGCGATGTACCATCATTGATAAAACCAGCATATCCGTCTATACCACTACCTGAACCGAATTGATGTACTGCCCAGTATGTTCCTGGAGAATCTGTATAACAACGCCAATCTACAATAATCATATCCATATCTGAATGATCAACGCTCTCTCCATCATAATTAAAATAATCTACAAACATATTTGGTGCTTGGTCTAAAATCATACAAACACGCCCTTTCTTAATAAATATAGATAGACACATCGATGTTAATTCGTATTATATACTTTTATTCTACAAAGTAAATAGATTTGGCACAAACTGCACATTTGTGGCATAAAATGCATACTTAGGATTAATACATTGCCTATTTAAAAGTAAAAGCCAATCTCGTATGGTTTTTGTTAAAAACCAATAAAATCGGCTTTGAAATCGGTTGAAAAATCTATATTCAATTTGTGGCGTTTTCTGCCTGACCACTTTCAAGCTCCCCAAAAAATGCTCTTTAAGCTCTTTTTTGAGGCGTTCAAAATCGTTTTTTATAAATCTAATTCTGATATTTCAAGTCATTGATCAATAAACTCTTTTACTCCTTAAAGTAATTATGGAATAAATATGGTCCTGCGTTCCTAACTCCGAAAAGAATTCTCTAGGATGGGTTGTTATTTCTCCGTTCACCATCTGATATCAGAATGATATCCTTTGATTTTGCCATTTCTACCTCTCTTTTCTTCACAAGGATGCACATATCTGTCCTCTTATTTATCACCATTCCAACAAAATAGAGCTCTGTTTTTGTTTACAAAGCGCTTTTACTTTTATGAATTGTTAACTATTCTCAAATCTTTAAGGACAGTCGATGTGTGATTTTTTCCTGAGCTATAATATAAATATAATCGGCTCAAATCAAGCGTTAATAACGAAAGCCGACCTTGTATGGCTTCTGTACCAAACCAACAAAATCGGCTTTGAATAATAGGAACAGCGGCACCCGTTTGAGGTGCCGCTGCTTTGGTAATTTAGGAGAAGTATTATTCGGTAGCTCTTTTTGAGTACTCAACAAGAGCAAATGAAGCATCAGCGGAATCGACCTTGCCGTCGCCGTTTAGGTCTCCAAGGTATTCCATATTCTTCTCAGTGACATAGTCACTCTCAATATTCACGGAATTAGCGGAATAGAATGTCAGCATTTTTGAGGCGTCGCGCGCGTCAAGTTTACCGTCAGTGTTGACATCGCCTATCTCCTTATCGCTATAATAAGCTGTAAGGAGATATGCTGCATCTATTGCTGAAACAAGGCTGTCTCCGTCCACGTCGCCAAATTCATCTATCTTTTCACGCATTTTGTCAGTAAATTCAAATGTTAGCCGTTCGCCATTTTCAGATTCAAATTCATCTACAACTACGACGCTGGTGTTTTTCCCTACCACTAATTCTGAACAACGTGTCAATACGCATTTCGCATCTATAGTATCAACCACGCCATCAAGATTGAAATCAAACTCATCCTCACTGTTTCGGTAGATCACAATGAATTCCTCAACCGTTTTTTGAGGCTGGGGAACAACTGCAAGTGAATTAAATGGTGTTGCCATTGCACTTGAGATTGCTACTGATAGAAGTGTAGCACTCAATATTGATATTGTTCTTTTTAATAGTTTCATAATAATCACTCCTTTGGATATTTCTGTTCTAAATCATTATCACTTATTTGCATCCCATTCCTGAATGACACGCGCATCGTTTGCTGTAACGCCTGCAACTCCGTCAACGTCAGCGTTGATAAGTCCCTGCGGCTTTAACTCGTACTTGTCACGGCAGGCGATGTGCTGCAATATTGCAACCGAATCAGCAACTGTGGTTTTTCCGTCACAGTTGGCATCGCCCTTGACTGCGTTGAACAAATCAATGCTGGTACCAAACTCAACATTTTCCGCCGCAGTTTCTGGAGATTCATAAAAGGGATAGATCTCCAAATCATTTGCGATTTTTGTCGCAACCTCGACCTGTTCAAGCAGCGTAGTTTCCTCAGGAGGAACGAGCTCGACATAGGTCGTTTTTTCTTTATCATCTTCTATCTCCCTAACAGTATAGCCATCAAGCTCGTTTTTTGCATATTCAGAGAGTGCGTCAATTGTACTGTATTTTTTAGGAACTCCATTTTCTTCACAGAACAGTTCTCCACCCACGTACTTAAGATACCATGTATAATAACTTGTCACACTCCTGCCATACCAGTCAGCCATGGAATATTTTTCAGTTATAAGAGTGCAGTCTGTTATCATGCCTTTTTCCTTGAGTAGTTCGCATATCTCCGTCTGCATCTTCAAGTCTGCGTTTGCGACTGCAAAACTCTTCTCCCAGTCACCGAAGAAGCTTTCTGTCAAGAATACAGGAGCAGCATAGTGCTTTCTTATCAATTCCTCAATATCCTGTCGCTCAACACCGTCAGCCTTCGTGAACATAACTTCATCTCTGAGTTTGTGGAAGGCTATGAAGTGCGTGCCGTCCTCGTTCATAAAAATGCGATCGTCTCTGATAAAACAATCATTAATTTCTGTGTATCCTTTAAGCATTAATGACGTACGCTCAGACTCGAACGATATCTCGGTATAGATAGCATTTGCAGTCATAGGTGTTAGCATTCCTGCGGCAGTCAGAACAGCCATCGCCATTCTTATCATAGTTTTTTTCATAGTGAACCCTCCTTTTTATATTGTCATTTCTATGCCTTTACGATATTGTAAATAATGAATTTTTCCGAGCCCGTAAACCTTACGGCAACTTGTTTCTTTAAGTTATTACCTTTTATGTTGTAAATCTGCGCGGTCAGTTCCTCGGGCAGAAAGTCTGTGTAACAGGTCGGACGAAGTGTGATTTCGTTGACCTGCTCTCCAAGTGAATCAAAGTCTGCCTCGACAACGCCACTGACAAGCAACTTATTTTCCGATAGCCTGATTACCATAAAGTTCAACGCGAGCATTTCATCATAGCTTTTGTTTTCATTATTAGTCGTTGTCAGAGTTTCAGGCATTTCAAGTATGTCCGTAGCGGCGGTTGTCTCAAGAATGATTTCAGGTGTTTCTTGCTCTGTTACCTGCGTTGTTGAAATCGTGGAAGTTGTTACAGTTGTCACAGAAATTGGTTCGGTATTCGTGCTGACCGTTGTCTTCGTCGTGCAATCCGCAGTCACGATTGTGCGGACTGTTGTCCTGGTTTGACGAGCGGAAGATGTAGGCGTTGCAGTTGAGACCGCAGTTGTTGTCACCTGATTTGTAGAAGTCATCTGTTTTGTAGCAGTAGTTTTCTGAAAAGAAGTGCTCAAAGAAGTCTGAGCCGCAGTTGTCTCAGCCGAGGTAGTCTCAGTCTCGACTATTATTCCCGACTGGCTCGGAGTGGGCTTCTTCGGAGGTTTCAGAGCATTCGCGCATATACCTATACCGACTATCGCAGCCGCTCCTACACCTAAAGCAGCTGTGCGGCGCACGATTATACTCTTGCGCTTCTTTTGTTTTTCATATAATTCCAAGCGTGAAAGGACACTATTAAACATCTCAAGATCATTCTTCATAATCAAACCCACTCCTTTCCAACTCAGATTTTAACGCTTTCTTTGCATTATAAAGGAGATTCCTAATTTGACGCTTATTCTTTTTCATCACCGCTGCCGCTTGGTCATTAGAAAGCTCTTCAAAATAGGTCAGATATAGTATTTGTCGATAATCTGAATTAAGATTATGTAAAGCCTTATGTATCATAATATTTCGCTCGGTTTTGAGATAATTGTTTTCGATGTTTTCCTCGTCTGCTACCTGCTCGTATGTATCATTTGCCACCATGATCTCATTCGGATTCTTTCTGAACTGTTTTGCTGCGATATTATGACCAATCGCGAACAACCATGTTTTAAACGAACTATTTCCTGAGAAAGACGGACGTCTGGAAGCAAGTTCAAAAAAAGTGTCTTCTGCCAAATCCTCAGCAGTGTGCATATTCTGGACTATGCTGTTCAAATACAGTATCAATGGAATACGGTATTCACAGATAAGCTCGTATAGTCCTTGTTTATCTCCTTCAAGGAAACGGCGGTAGCTACTTGCACCGTTATCCATGTTGATACCTCCTCCGGGATTTCCCTTTCACATATTAGTACCATAAAAACCATAAATGTCTAAGCAGTACAATATATTTTTCTTTTTTAACTAATTATCAAATTATAATACGCTTATTGACATTATACCTTATACTAAATGCTTGTCAAGGGGCATGACGCAAAATGTACATTTCAGACATAAATTACACATACAGACACACATATATCACTGATGGCTTTCTAATATAAAGACAAAGCCGACTCTGTATGGCTTCTGTGAGAAACCAACAAAATCGGCTTTGAAATCGGTTGAAAATTCTATATTTGGTTTTAGGCTGTTTTCTGAGCTTTTCGTCGTTTTATGCCTTACGTTTTCAAAAACTGCTCCAAAATCCCTGTTTTAGGGCGTTCATATTCGGTTTTTAAGGTTTGGGATCTACTGCTTC
>JAKSQV010000002.1 GCA_024403935.1 Ruminococcus sp.
ATTCAGGGAATTACCGTGATCTCTCCTTTATGTTCATCATCATCGCCAATACCCTCATAGGTATCGTGCAGGAGCTGCGTTCAAAGCGCGTGCTGGACAAGCTCACAATGATGAATGCACCAATTACCGCTGTGATACGCGACGGCACAGAGCAAAGCATCTCCTCAAAGGATGCTGTGATTGACGATATTGCGATCTTCCGCGCAGGAAACCAGATAAGTGCCGATGCGGTCATACTCGACGGAAATGTTTCCGTGAACGAGGCTCTGCTTACAGGCGAATCCGATGAGATAAGCAAATCCGCAGGAGATACGCTCATGTCGGGAAGCTTCATAGTATCGGGCTTATGTCGGGCGCGTCTTGAACGTGTGGGCATTGATTCCTACATCTCACAGCTCACCATGCAGGCAAAAAAGACCCGCAAAGGTGAACAGTCGGAAATGATACGCTCACTCAACCGCATAGTCAAGATCACAGGCATTATCATAATCCCGATCGGACTCGCGCTCTTCTATCAGCAGCATTTCCTTGAGCACAGAAATGTCAGCAGCAGCATACAGGCAATGGTCGCGGCTGTCATCGGCATGATACCCGAAGGACTTTTCCTCCTCGCAAGCACTACCCTTGCAATAAGTGCAATGAGACTGGCAATGGGAAAAGTTCTTGTTCACGATATGAAATGCATAGAGACACTCGCCCGGGTAGACGTGCTCTGCGTGGACAAGACAGGCACTATCACCGAGGGAAATATGAATGTCAGCTCCGTCATTCCGCTTGATGAACATTTCGGAGAGGACAAGCTCACACCGCTCATCAGCGATTTTGCGTCAGCACAGTCCGCGGATAATGCTACAATGCTTGCGATCAAGAACCGCTTCAATCTGCCGACAGGACAGGAAATAAAATCATTCACCGGCTTTTCGTCGGAGTTCAAATACAGCAGCACCGTACTCGAAAGCGGAGCGTATGTACTCGGTGCTCCCGACATTCTGCTAAAGGACAGCATTGAACAGTACGACAGCATTGTAACCTCCAACAGCAGTAAAGGCTACCGCGTGCTTGTGTTCGGAAGCTGCTCCGATGTGCCCGACGGCAAGGCGATCAGCGGCTCTGTCACACCGCTGTGCTTCATTCTGCTGTCAAATCCCATACGAAAGGATGCACCTGATACATTCCGTTTCTTCGCGGAACAGGGAGTTGAGATCAAGGTCATATCAGGCGACAATCCGATGACTGTTTCAGAAATTGCCAAGCAGGCAGGAATTGCCAATGCAGGCAGCTATGTTGATGCATCCACGCTGAAAACCGAGGAAGCAATAAAGAGCTCCGTTCTGCATTACACCGTATTCGGCAGAGTCACTCCCGAACAGAAGCGTATGCTTATCCGCGCGCTCAAGGAGGCAGGCCGCACCGTTGCCATGACAGGTGACGGAGTCAACGATGTACTTGCGCTGAAGGATGCGGACTGCTCCGTGGCAATGGCTTCGGGAAGTGAGGCGGCAGCACAGGCTTCACAACTCGTACTGCTCGAATCCGACTTCTCGAAAATGCCCGATGTCGTAATGGAGGGACGCAAGGTCGTAAACAATCTTGAACGCTCCGGAAGCCTGTTCCTCGTCAAAAACATCTTCTCGTTCATAATGTCCGCTATCGCTATTTTCCTGGGTATTACCTATCCTCTGAAGCCGGCGCAGATCTCGCTCATTAGCGTGTTCACGATAGGACTTCCCGGCTTGTGCCTCTCTCAGGTGCCAAACCGTGAGCTTATCAAGGGCAGGTTTATGACAAATATCATGCTGAAAGCTCTGCCCGCAGGAATCACCGATGCGATAATCGTTACGGCAATGATATTCTTCGGAAACATATTCAATTCGCATCAGTCTGACATCTCCACTGCCTCTACGATACTGATGAGCGTAGTCGGCATGATGATACTGCTTCGCATATCAAAGCCGATGAATGCTTTAAAATGGACGATATGGGTAATGTGCGGCATACTGCTCACGCTCAGTATGCTGTTCCTGAGCGGATTCTTCGGAATAAGCGGAATGTCTGTACAGTGTGTCCTTCTGTGCCTGAACTTCTCAATAATCGCCGAGCCGATGCTCCGATACCTGACATTGCTGATCAACGGCATACGCAGGCTGTTCTCGCGCACAGCAGATGAACCCGACAAACCATGAGCTATGATGCTCTGCGGCATCTGATACAATATCCCGAGGGGAATTCCCTCGGGATATTTTTATACGGTCACGCCCTTGCTTATTCTGATATTGCCATTCTCTGCGGCGATGCTGACCATATCACCGCTCCTGATACGGGCACTGAGTATCATCTTTGCAAGCTCGTTCTCTATCATGTCGGTCACACGCCGCTTTATCGGACGCGCACCATATCTGTCAGTCTCCTTTGCTGCAGCGATCGCCTGTACCACCTCATCTGTATAGCTGACCTCTATGCCGAGTGCCTTTGCACGGCTGCTCAGATCGTTTATCGCCCTGCGGCTGATCCTGAGAAGGTCATCGCGTTCAAGGCTGCGGAATACGATTATTTCATCTATCCTGCCTGTGAACTCAGGAGTAAAATGCGAACGTACAGCCTCAAGCACACGCTTTTCATCTTCCTCGTTATGGGCAGAGCCGAAGCCGAGTGAGGCTTTCCCGCTGATAAGCTCTGCCCCGACATTCGATGTCATGATTATCATACAGTTCCTGAAGCTTACCTTTCGCAGAGCCGAATCTGTAAGCATACCGTAATCCATAAGCTGAAGCATGATGTTGAGCACATCGGGATCCGCCTTTTCTATCTCATCAAAGAGAATAAGCGAATACGGAGCACGTCTGACCTTGTCGCAGAGCGATATATTCTTGTCGTCGTAGCCTGCATACCCGGGAGGCGCACCTATCAGCTTTGAAACAGAATGCTTCTCCATATACTCCGACATATCAAGACGAATAAGCTTTTTCTCAGAGCCGTACAGATTCTCCGCAAGAGCGCGTGCAAGCTCTGTCTTGCCTACTCCCGACGGACCTGCAAACAAAAATGATGCGGCAGGTCTTCCGCTCTCACGAAGTCCCGATTTGGCACGACACACCGCATTTGTGACCTTTTTTACAGCGTCACCGTGTCCGATAACGCGCTCGGACAACGCCTTCTCGAGAAATGTGAGACTGACCGCATCCTCAACGCTGACGCGGCTCAGAGGGATACCTGTCCTGCCCGAAATCACGGACATTATATCCTCTGCTGTCAGGACGGGCTTCTCTCCGTTGCCTATAATGTGTCCCAGCCGTCGCATATCCACATTTTTACCGCGTAGCTCGATAAACTGCGAGTCTGTCTTTCTCGCCCCCGTATCGTGGCGTATCTTTGCACGGGCACACGCTTCATCTATGACATCTATCGCTTTATCGGGGAAAAATCTGTCCGAAATATACCGCGATGCCATATTGACAGCAGTGCTTATCATGACATCGGGTATCTCGACTCCGTGATACATCTCGTAACGGCTTTTAAGTCCGCGTATCATCTCAATGCAGCTTTCATTGTCAGGCTCGCTGACCTGTATCGGCTGAAAACGCCTTTCCAGCGCGGAATCCTTCTCAATGGTGCGGCTGAACTCCTCGACCGTTGTCGCACCTATTATCTGAAGCTCACCGCGTGAAAGCTGCGGCTTCATGATGTTCGCTGCATCAATAGCTCCCTCTGCCGCTCCTGCACCGACTATCATGTGTATCTCATCAATAAAGAGTATGATATTGCCTGCATTGACCGCTTCATCAATACAAGCCTTGATGCGTTCCTCGAAATCGCCGCGGTACTTTGCTCCCGAAAGAAGTGATGCGAGGTCGAGCGCAAAGATGAACTTGTTCCTGAGCGAATCAGGCACAAGACTGCGTACAAACATCTCTGCCACGCCCTCAACTATTGCCGTTTTCCCGACTCCTGCCTCACCTATGAGGCAGGGATTGTTCTTGTTCCTGCGCGAAAGCACCTGCAATACGCGCTCCACTTCATTTATCCTCCCGATAAGCGGATCGTTCTTCTTTATAAGAGCAATATCCGTAAGGTTCCTGCCGTAACGGAACAGATTCGGAAGATGCGACAGCTTAGGTTTTACCGCTTCGCACAGCTCCCCGCTCAGCTCAGGTGAGCTTATCATTCCGAGTTCGCTGCATATCCCCGTCAGACTGCCGCCTGCCTTTTTTATCACAGTACACGCACTGCACGAGGACTCCTTTATCATTGAGGCAAGAATATGTTCGGGAGCCGCCTGCTTCTTTTTTTCACTCTGCGCAATATTGCAGGCATTTTCAAGAATACGCCTTGTTGCCGTCGTGAAATAGCGGTGGCTGAGTATCGACGGGGTACCAAGTCCGACAAGCTCTGCTATCACGCGGCGAAGGTCGTCATAGGCGATGCCGTTGTCCATAAGTATCTCTGCCGCCGCTGAAGTCCCATCCCGTGTCATTGAAAGCAGTATATGCTCGCTCCCGACGTAGGTATGTCCCATTTCGGAAGCCGCATCAACAGCTCCCTCAATTATCTCGGAAGCCTTTTTTGTGAACTTATCTGTATTTGTCATTGCTTCTCCTCCTTTGTTCTGCACATATTATGCAATAACTATTATGCCACCAAGGGAACGCGATAACAGTCGAAGAACGTACCTGCTGAAAAATATTGTAACACAATTTCCGCTATGGCATACTATGTACTATGAAACGCAGACGATGCGCTTCAAATCACCTACTCAAAGGAGAGATCTTTTATGTGTAATTCATGCTTCGAGGGAAACAACTGTATGTGGATAATCCTTCTCATCCTCATTTTCATTCTTCTTTTCTCCAACTGCGGATGCGGCAGCAATGACTGCGGCGGCAGCAACAACGGCTGCGGATGCGGCTGCTGAAAATACATCAGTAAAAAAATCCCCTTGACTTAATGTCAAGGGGATCAGTTTTTACGGCTTGTCAGCCTGTAGTTATCATATGTCTTCTCATGAGTACGAGGTCATACATATCAATAACATCATCATTGTCGAAGTCGCCGTTCTTCCACTTCACAAGCTCACCATTTCCAAGCAGGAACTTCTGAAGCAGTACGAGATCATTTATCTGGAATGAACCGTCTGCGTCCACATCTCCGAGGACCTCCTTCGGAACAACTTCCTTCTTCGTGCCGTAGAGTGCTATCTCAGCAATATTACAGCAGTATGTACTGTCCTTATTCGTAGAGTTGTTCGGAGCACCTTCAGGTGTCTGATACCTTATATACCTGCCGACCGCTTCGCCGTCAAACTTCGCTATATAATTCATTCCGAAGCTCGGAGTTGACTCTATCGTATACAGGTCTGTCCAGTTTACTCCATCCACAGAGATAGAGAACTTACCGGCAGGACAGCGGTATTCAAAGCCGCTTCTCGGGCTGAAGCCGATAGCTGAAAGCTCATAGGTGTCGCCGAGGTCAGCCTGTACCCAGCCGTTGCCGAGACCGTCAAAGTATGTGCTTGTCTTGCCATCGAATACCTTTGTGCAGTCGTAGTTCATATCGTCCTTCCACGGTGACGAACCTGTTACCTTGGAGGTATCAACATCGATCTTGTCTGTGAACTCGATTCCGCCCTTCATACCATCGATGATGAAGGTAGTAACTGAATTCGGCTCAAGAGAAGTCTTGAGAACGCCGTTGCTTACAGCAACTGTACCGGCATCACCCCAGTTCTCGGAGTTGCTTGTACGGATAACCTTTGCACTTGTTCCGCAGCCGCTGAACTGTGAGAGGTTATAGACCATATCTGACTTGTTTGCGGAGGTGTTATATGAAACGATAACGACCTGTCCGTTCTTCTCGTCAAATGCAGCCATGGTGTTGCCCGTTGACTTCAGCATTGTCATGCCGGGACGGATATAACGAGTATACTGACCGAAGCAGTAGTACTTCTTGGAAAGAATGATCTGATTCTTATCGTGATCTGCAACTGCTGTGCCCCAGAAGCCCTTACTCATATCGATCATGCCTGAGTCCTTCTTGCCGTTGTAGCCTGCTGCACAAACGTGCTTGTCGATAACCTGCCAGAGTATCCATGCTGCAGCATTAAGACCGTTGCAGTCTGCGGTGATACGCTCGGACAGCCACAGACCGGGAGCCATAGCACCTGCGTTCTGACCTGCTGTACCGTTACCGTCAACCTCACTCATCCAGAGGTTCTTGCCAGAATCAACGGCAAGCTGTCTCAGCTCGGAACGCTTTGATCCGCCGTATGTATGAGTGTCGATACGTCCGACAGCCTTCTTTGCGTCACCCGAAAGAGCATTGAACGCACTGATCTGCGTGTCGATAGAAGTCTCATCACTTGCGCTGATGATAACATCGTCCATGCCCTTCGCCTTCATTGCGCGCTGGAGCTCAAGGATTATCTTGCTCTCACAGTTGCCTATATCGAAGTGGCAGCCCTCCTGCTTCGGGCTTCCATAGTACCAGAAGTTGGTATACGGCTCGTTTGTAGGAGTAATACTCTGGATGTCAATGCCCCATTCGTTCTTGTAGTGGTAGCTGACCTCTGCAAGATAATTTGCGAAGTCATCATAGTAATCGTCCTTGAGGTTGTTCTTGCCGCCGTCGCGGTTTCCGCTCGTACAACCGCTGTTTGTCATGTAGTACGGAGGCGAGTTCGAGAACATCTCAACTATCATATCGTCGCCTGCTGCCGCAATACACTTGCGGAGCACATTACGCTGATTGTAGTCGGCGTTCCAGTCGTATGTCACGTTTCCGTTGCTGTACTTGGTATAGCCGGGCATATTAGAGTCAGTACGCGTGATGTGGTTATGTGTCGGATCATCACCGCCGCCGATGTTGAAGCGGGCGATGTTCAGACGCAGACCGTTTTCGCCGTAGAAGGTATCAGCAGCCTTCTGAGCAAGGCTGTCCGAATAGCCTACTCTGTTAGCCCACCAGCACAGGGATGTACCCCAGCCCTCGAATTTTCCGTCGTTGATGTCATAGACACTGTACGGTGAAAGTGTCACCGTAGTCGCCGCGTCTGCTGTAAAACCTGTACCGATGAATGTCGGCACAGCTACCACCGCGGACATTATGACCGCAGCAGCCCTTGCGATGATCTTCATAGTTTATTACCCCTTTTTCCTTATTTTTCTTCCTAATCGTCCCTATACTGAAAATCACACATTCATATATCATAATTATACCATTAATAATTTAATATTGCAATTCACATTTGGTACAATTATCGCCCGTTTTTTTGGTTATTATCACCATTTTCATGTTAAATATAATATTTCATTGACACGCACTCTGCCATCGTGATATAATGAAATTACCATAATCAAGTATTTTTTTACTATAAGATCGGAGGCTTCGAAAAATGAAGACTAAATACAGAGCAGGTGCGCTCGCTCTTTGTGCGGGAATCGTTGCAGCGTATGCTCCGATACCCTCATCCGCACAGGGTGCAGACGGACCTGAACCGCTTTCGGCAGCATACGCTGACAGCTTCGGCGACGTGATCAGCGGTACAGACTACACCATTATGGTGCGGCTCAGCGGCAAATTCATAACCGCCGCGAATGACGGAAATGTCTGCCAGTGGGAAAAGAAAAGTGACAATTCGCAGCAGTGGAAGATCGTCTCCGCAGGAAACGGAAAATGCAGCATACTCTCGGCTCAGGATAATTCACGCGCAATGACTGTCAAAAACGGTGACAGCACTGACGGAAACACCATTTACCTTGACGAGTTCACAAACTCCCCTGCCCAGCGTTTTATTCTCCACCGAACAGATGATGCCTATTACATAACGGCTGAATGTTCAGGCAATGCCGCTCTTGATGTTTACGACATCAGCTACGATAACGGTGCTGACATCGACCAGTGGGACTACTGGGGCGGCGAGGGACAGAAATTCTACAGACGGCCTGTCGACAACAAATACAGCTTCATCCGCGGAGACCTCAACCTCGACGGAGCTGTTGATACGTTCGACCGTATACTCATGGAAAAAGCTGTCCTGTACGGCACAGATGAAACAATGTCCGCAGTTGCAGACATCAACTCCGACGGCATTGTAAACGAGAATGACTATACCCTCCTCACAGACTATATTCTCGGCAATGCGGCTGACATTAAAACATACGCGGAAATACCGTACTCGAAGCCCGATGTGGCATACCTGTTCGCTTACTTCCTCGGCAATGCACCCGATCAGGAAAGGCTTTCATACGCAGTAAGCCTTGACGGTTACAACTTCAAGGCACTCAACGGCGGAAAGGCGGTATGGGGTTCAAGCTCAGGTACAAAGTGTATCCGTGATCCATACATCTTCAAAGGCGAGGACGGGCTGTACCACCTGCTTGCTACCGATATGAAATCCTCACTCGGCTGGAGCAGCAACCGCGACCTTATCTCCGCTGCCTCAACCGACCTTGTACACTGGTTCGATGAAACGATAATCCCCATTGCCAACAAGTACCCGAATATGCAGGGAGCCGACCGCGCATGGGCTCCGCAGGCAATATACGATCCGGCAAAGGATTCGTACATGATATACTTCGCGGCAAGAGTCCCCGGCATTGACGACAGAACGATAATGTACTATGCATACAGCAAGGATCTCAAGAATCTCGATACCGCACCTGCTCTGCTCTTTGCTCCGTCGAACGACAACGATGCTATTGACTCGGACATTATCTTTGAAAACGGCAAATACTATATGTACTACAAAAACGAGACAAACAAGCACATCTACCTTGCAGAATCCGAAAACGCATCAGGTCCGTACAAGGAGATCAAACAGGTCTCTGAAGGAAATATCGGCGTTGAAGGTCCGAACATCTACAAGAAGATCGGCTCGGACGAATGGCTGATGATGTCAGACGCATACGGCAACGGCTACTATGTAATGCAGTCCACCTCCGACCTCGAAAACTTCACAACGGCAGACCGCGGACAGTACAGCTTCGACTTCACTCCGCGCCACGGCTATGTTATCCCGATAAATGCCGACCAGTACACCGCTCTCGTAAACGCATACCCGTCAGCAGGACTTCAGCCTGTTCTGAGCAAGGTAAGCTCTCCAGTATACAACTGCCCCTACGGGATAAAGTCATTCCGTCCCCAGACAGTTACAGCTCAGTTCAGCGACGGCTCGACAGCCGAGACAGGCGTTGAATGGGACAGCGGCGACGAGTTCTGTGTTGTCGATACAGGCAAAAAGGGAGCGACTCAGATAACAGGCAGGCTCACCACTCACGAAGAGAAATACGCAAACCCGTTCATCACCGAACGAGCTGACCCCTACATAGTTGACGGTGAAAACGGCTATTACTACTTTACGGCTTCATATCCTGCTTACGGCAGTGTCGATAAGGGCTATGACAGGATCATCCTGCGGAAAAGCTCCGAAATCAAAGGACTTGCCTCCGCAGAAGAAAAAACTATCTGGAAAGCCCACTCAAGCGGCATCATGGCAAAGCATATCTGGGCTCCGGAAATGCACAAAATAGGCGGCGTATGGTACATCTTCTTTGCCGCAGGCGCAAGCTCTGATATATGGGCGATACGTCCGTATGTGCTGAAATGCAGCGGAGACGATCCGTATAACGGCACATGGACAGAATGTGGTCAGATGCAGGCTTCCTCAGGCGATACAAGCTCATTCAAAAACTTCTCCCTTGACATGACATACTTTGAGAACAATGGAAAGCACTATGTTATATGGGCAGAAATCAAAGGGGATTCGTCGCTTTTTATGGCTGAGATAAATCCCAACGAGCCGTGGAAGCTGATCTCCAAGCCTATTCTCCTTACAAAGCCTGAATTTAGCTGGGAGCTTGTCAATAACCGTGTAAACGAGGGCGCAACAGTCCTCAAGACCGACAAGAAGGTATATGTGTACTTCTCGGCATCGGGTACAGGTTCGGAATACTGTGTCGGCAGAATGGAAGCGGATATAAACTCCGACCTCATGAACATCAATAACTGGAAGAAGCTCAAAGAGCCCGTGCTCTCGACCTCAGACCTCAACGGTGAATCAGGTCCGGGACACAACTGCTTCGTAAAGGACAGTGACGGGACTACGCTTATCGTATATCATGCACGTCCTGCCTCGCACTCATCAAAGGGCTGCGGCACATACGCAAACGATCCTCTTTACGATCCGTGCCGCCACACCCGCATACGCACGGTCAGCTTTGACCAGAACGGCGAGCCTGTGATAAATACAGTCACTGACCCGTATATTCCCGAATCGCTCCGCAGCATAACCGCTACGGTCGTTGTAGGATAAAAGAAACAGCCTCAAAGGTCAAACCTTTGAGGCTGTTATTTTACTTACTTGATGAAGCCTGATTTGCGGAGTATGTTTGCTCCTATAAATGCAGGATTGACTACTGATACTGCTGGAGGTGCGGGGTTCTGTGATGCATCAAAGCCCTTTGTCTTACCGAGCACATAATTCATCATCTGAACGATGTCGTTAACATTGAAGCTGCCGCTCTTGTCAACATCTGCTGCCTTCAGTACCTTTGCGTCGACCTTGCCGCCGTCATTCATATTGATGATAAGTGCCTTACGAGCCTCGATGATGTCGAATGTATCGACCTTTTCATCGAAGTTGAGATCGCCGGGGATAACCTTTATGTCAGGCTGTCCGGCACCCTCGATAACTGTACCGTCAATGGCTGCAAAGATGTCATCAACATAGAAGTTCGTCGCAGGTGTGGTATCATCGGAATCGCCCTCTGTTTCAACGTACAGGAGCATATTCTTTGCGCCCTCGGGTATCTTGAAGCTCGTATTCGCAAGCTGTACCCACTCGCCCTTGATAACATCCTGAGTATCTATCTTTTCGTACTGTGTCTCACCTGAAGAATCTGTATACTGGAGCGTGAGGTGGAAGGTTACTGTCGGGTCGCCTTCTGTATACTTTACATTAGCTGAGAAGCTGTAGCTCTCGCCTGCCTTGAACTTGTAATTGAGGTTCTTTCCTACGCCCATCCATGATGCTGAGCGGTCAGAACAGTATACTGAACCTTCGCTATTAAACGCCTCAGCCTGGGTTGCTGCTACAGTTGCGCCGCCTCTGTCAGACCAGCCATCAAGCTTGCCCTCAAAGGTGCTCTTGAAGATGTATGTCGGATCGGTAGCTGCGCCCTTTGCACCGGGGCCGTCGAACTGCCACCAGTCAACGTTCATAAGGAAATTGTCTCCGCCGTTGAATACGAGGTAGAGGTCATGCTCACCTGTTGCACCGGAAACATCGCACGAGAACTCCTGCCAGTTTGTCCAGCCGCCTGTTCCGCCGACCTTGAGGTTACCTACAATAGGACCTGTTTTACTGTCAAGGTGAAGCTCAATATTTCCGCCGCTGTCAGCAGAGCCTGCACAGGCAGTGAATGTGTCGGCACCCTCGCCGAAATCAACGCCTGCCACCTTGATGTAGCTGCCCTTCTTGATATTGCCGATATTCACGGAATTATTGCTGTCCTTCTGAGTCTTGATGCCCTCACACCAGCAGATCGTTTCCGCCTCGACTCTCTCGAACGGATTAAGTGCCTCTATCTGTGCAGGACCTTCATTCGTAGTCTTTACCTTCGGGATTGTACCGTCGCTGTTATATGTAAACTCGTCTACGGCAGCACTTCTGTTGAATGTTCCGCCGCCCTTCAGACCGTTCTTGTGATAGAACAGATATGAATGATCCTTATAGTCGATCGTTCCGCCGTGAGTTGTGAAGCAGTTGCTCTGATCTGTGATCTGACCGCCGAACTTCCACGGACCTGTAACGCTCGGGCCGTAGGAATAGCAGATACTCTCACCGCCCTGACTGCCATAGAAGCCTGCATAAACGAGATAATAGAGATCACCGCGCTTGCATATCCACGGACCTTCGCCGTAAGCACTACCGTTCTTGCCCTGTCCGAATGCCTGGCTGTTCATATCAAAGTTCTGGATCTTTCCGTCAAGGGTTACCATGTCCTCCTTGAGCTTGACATAGTAGCATTTCGGGTTTCCGAACATGAGCCATGCCTGACCGTCATCGTCTATCATGACTGTCGGGTCGATATAATCCCAGTTCGGGCCGCAGAGAGGCTTGCCGAGAACGTCTTTGTACGGTCCCTCGGGGCTGTCGGCAACTGCCACGCCTATTGCACGTCCGCCGCCGCCTTTATTGGTGGTGGTGAAGTAGAAATAATACTTGCCGTTACGCTCGATACACTGCGAAGCCCATGCATCGTTCTTATTACACCAGCTGAAGCTTTCGTCCTCAAGTATTCTTCCGTGATCGGTCCAGTTTTTCATGTCCTTTGTTGAGAAGCACTGCCAACCGGTCATATAGTAGAAATCATTGTTTCCCTCACGGTCACAGCCCGTAAACACATAAAGCTCATCATCAAAAACGACCGGAGCAGGGTCAGGTGTAAACGAGGTCTGTACGATCGGGTTTTCCGCGTGTGTGACAGCAGGAACTGCTGCGCTGAGTGCCGCAACAGACAGGAGAGCTGCTGTTGCGAATATTGAAGCTAACTTTTTCATTCCAATTCTCCTTTGCAAATTTTTTCCTTTTGCAGGTCTGACTGTGGGATACCCCCCAGTCTGTTTCCGTATCATACATATTAATACTATATTAACACATCTGTCTGACAATTTCAATCCGAATTTCCGCAGATTCAGTGGACAAATTGAAGATACAGTGTAATATCCGGTATATATTGTTTCCCCAATTATATCCTGATTTTTTATGCTTGTCATGACTTGGCGGAGCAATACAAAAACCAAGAGCTGCCGCAGTGCGGCAGCTCTTGGCTCAGGGAAAGTTCTATCACATTATGAAAATATAGCTGTCAATGTCTGATCATCCGATCTCCTCGAGTCGGACATTCTTAATATAGATCGTCGCATCCGAGCCCTTGTTGCCCATGTTGAACTCCAGACGGCCGTTATTATCGTCCTTTTCTGTCATATCAAATTCATAGGTGTAAGTTGTCTGCTCAGTGGACAATGTAAGTGTTGTATCAGGCAGGTAGCGTATCCAGTTTGCATTCGGAGCAGAAACGCATACGATCATGTCACGCTCCTCATCCGACCATGCATCAAATGTTACGCGGTATTTTTTGCCCTTATACATAGGCTGTTCAGGCTGTACGAGCTGTACAGAGTAATCGACCGTGCCCTGATTCTGCGTTGTGATGATCATAGTGTTATCCTTTATCTCGGCAGCACCCTCGCCGCCCTCAAATAACAGGAACTTCCAGTCAACATCATCCGTGAGGTCTTCAGCCTCGGCAAAGTCACCGTTAAAGATGAAGTTGCCGCTCTCGTCAGCTTCGCGGAAAACCTTCTCGGGCTTCTTGACATTGAGGTCATACTCCGGCTTCTGATATACTCGTACGTAGTCGATAAGGAACTCTGCCTTGTCGAAATCGGTGGTCTCATCAGGATTGCCCGGCCATGTTCCGCCGACAGCAAGGTTCATCTGTACGAAGAAGTCCTGATCGAACGGAGCGGGATACGGCTTGTCATCCTCTCCCTGTACGGCTGTGAACCAGTCATTGACCGTAAGGTAAAGCTGATCGTCTATATACCAGCGTATCTCGCCGGGCTCCCACTCAACTGAATATTCATGGAAATCCGAAGCAAACGAGCCGCTGTCGAGCACGACAGTACCCTGCTGCTCTGCGTGAGGCTCACCGTAGTGAACTGTACCGTAAGCTGTCTTGACGTCGCTTCCGAGCACCTCCATTATGTCAATTTCGCCGCACTTCGGCCACTGACCATAGTAGCTCTCGTCCTTCGGCATCATCCAGATAGCAGGCCACAAGCCCTGTCCCTCGGGGACCTTTGCTCTTGCAACGATCTTGCCGTATCTGAAGTCTGTTTTATTGTGGGAATTAACCTTTCCCGATGTATAATAGGGCTTTCCGTTCTCGTCAGTCTTTATTGCCTTGAGAACGAGATTGCCGTCGCGTGTGAAGATATTGTCGATCTTCTGCGTATATTCCTGAAGCTCCTCATTTGTCCAGCCGGGCTGACGAGCTTCCATGTTCCAGATAGTGTCATCAAGCTCGCTGCCGCTGAATTCATCATGCCAGAGCAGATCATAGCCGTCAAGCTCGGGAACCTCAACATTTTCCTCTGTTGCAGGCTCAGTAGTCCCGGCAGTTGTCTCGGGAGCAATTGTATCCTCAGAGCTGTCCGTCTTGGCTTCGCCGCACGCTGAAAGCAGCATTACAGCAGCAAATGCCGCACACATAAACTTCTTGTTCATTTTACATCCTCCGATCGTCCGCTTGTAAAGGCGGTACCGCGCAAAGCACGTTCTGCGGCTTTGCTTAACCTGTTATAACAATAATATACAGCGGAACTGCGTACAATTCTACCACTAATCATATATTTTTGGTAATTTATTGACCTCAGCCGCAAGTAGCGGCTGTCTCCTCCTCTGTTGCGGCAGACGAAGCAGCAGTTGTTTCTTCCTCATTCTCTACGGTGCTGCTTCTTGTCTGTACATCTGTAAACGAGATGTGCAGCAGATTGTTCGGCATATCAAAACACGCGATATTACCGCTGCTGTCAAGTGAGAGCGTATATTCGCCGCCTTCGAGCGAGCCGCTTATCTCGAACATTCCCTCTTTTTCGCTGCCATGAAGCTCGTTCTCGCGGGCATTTGTATCGACAGCTTCGATGAGGTTGCACAGCATTGCTTTCATTGGCAGTGCTGACTTCGGCACAGAAAAGCTGAGCCCGTTGTAATCGGCGGTGACTGTACCTCCGCTGAACGTGAGCTTCACGCCGCTCAGCGTGTTAGGCGAGTCGAATTCCGCTGTCCATTCGCCATCGCCGAGGCGCATTATCCTGCCTTCTGCTTTCAGCTTGTCAAGAGTGATACTTGCATCTGAGCCGAAACTGCTCCCGAGCCTGTTCTCGCGCACGGAGCTTCCTCCGATCGGCGATGAACACGCAGTCAGGCAGAATATCGCTGCAAAAAGGAATACGGACGTAAAAAGTCTCTTCATAACAATCTCTCCTATCAGAAAATTATGCTGCTTTATACGTCCGTTTTATTTTTATTCAGTCATCTTGATTCTGCATTTCTTTGAGTATCCCGAATGCCTCGGAGATCGAATCGACAATATCACGCGGAAGCATTGCTTCTTCGCCCAGCTTATCCGCAGCCGCATCTCCTGCGAGTCCGTGCAGGTAAACGCCTGCACACGCTGCATCAAACGACTGGTAGCCCTGTGCAGCTATGGAGCCTATCATACCTGCGAGTATATCTCCGCTTCCTCCGCAGGACATACCGGGATTGCCTGTGTGGTTTGCGGCGGTATGGTTCGCATCAGCAATAAGAGTGCCTGCGCCCTTGAGGACAACGATAATTCCGTATTTCTCGGCATACTTCTCCGCAACTGTGATCCTGTTGTCGCATATCATCTTCGTATCGCACTGCAAGAGCCTTGCCATCTCTCCCGGATGCGGTGTAATGATGAGCTCGGACTTCTTGTTCATAATTATATCTATGTCCTCAGCTATGCAGTTTATACCGTCTGCGTCGATAATAACGGGGATTTCGGCATTCTGTACAACAAAACGCAGTATTTCCTTGGTGTCATTAGTCACACCCATACCCGGTCCTATAACAATGGATTTAGCCTTTTTCATTGCTTCAAGTATGGCATCCTTGCTGCTGTCATAGAGCATATAGCCGTAATCATCGCTCTCGGTCTCTATGAATGTCGCCTCGGGAGCAAGGACAGACACTGTATCTATGCACTTGTCGACCGATACAAGGCGGACAAGTCCTGCGCCCGTACGCAGAGCTCCCTGAACGGCAAATGCCGCTGCTCCGCGCATTGAGCTGCTTCCCGCAATGACGAGCACGCTTCCGAAGTTCCCCTTGTTAGCATCCTTTTCACGTCTCGGAGGGAAACCTGCGAGGCTGTTTCTGTCAAGGCGGATATAGCGTCTCTCCTTGCTGCTGAGTTCACACGCCTTCGGAGGTATGCCGATGTCAACAACTGTTATTCTTCCGCAGTATTTACGCAGAGGATACTGTGAGATACCGAATTTTACAGAGCCGAGGCAGAGAGTCTCATCTGCCTTGAATATGCCCTGTGCGACAGTACCCTTTGCCGAGTCGCCGCCGCTCGGAACATCAAGAGCTATCTTGTATGCACCTGTACCAATAGCAAATATTGCCTTTATGTCATTTTCAAGCTCACCACGGAAGCCTGTGCCGAATACTCCGTCAACGAGAATATCGGCAGAGACAACTGCCTCGCGCACATCGTTCATGCGCTGCTTTTCGCGTATGAACAGACGTTCAACGGGCGAAGGCTCCTTCTTCTTCTTGAGGGCTGATACATCCTTGTCCTGAATAGTCATGTAGTCAAGCTCGGCAGCTTCGATAGCCGCTTCAATATTGTCACTCCTGTAGCCCATGACCTTCTTGACCTTTTCGGGGAGCTTTGCGAACATCTCCTGTGCAAGCTCAGTCTGCGGTGATTTTACAAGATTTACCACTGTGACATTATATCCCTTGTAGACGAGCTCTGCTGCCGCTACAAAACAGTCGCCGCCGTTGTTGCCGCTTCCTGCAAGGAACACAACATTGGTATCTCCGGGAGCAGCTCCGTTTTCAATGGCATTGCACTGGATGATGAGATCGGCGAGCTTTGCTCCTGCATTGAGCATAAGCTCCTTTTTGGAAACTCCGAGCTTCTCAGACTTTTCTTCGATCATTTTTGCCTGTCTTGGTATCACTGCCTGCATGATTATTCACTCCTTTTTTATGTATGTGTCTTCCGCATCAATACAGCTCTGCCGATGATGCCTGAAGACTTATCGTTATTCCTCCTGCTCCGTATTGATTCGCAGAGCACGGGGGAGATTCTTGTTCATATTTATCAGCATATCCTCGTCCGGACAGAATACAAGACGAGTGCTTCCGTACGCATCATGGTCGAAATCGGCATAGAACTCCTCAGAAGCGATGTTGCTCGTGGCAAATACCACTGTCATGTCATCGGTCTCATCGGGAGTGTTCTCGTCATATCTGCCGAATTCCCTGAATCTGCCCACACTTACGGACAGCATTTCTATGCGCTTCTTTTTTGCAATTATCTTGTCAATGTCAAGTTCACCGTTGGTGAAGGTATACTCATACTCAACATACATATTCGTTATTATCCAGTATGTACCTACGCCTGTTGCCGCCGCAAGCACAAGTCCCACGAAGGGAAGAAGCCCCTGTCCGAGCATAAGGACAGAAAAAGCAGCGAGCATGACTGTCAGCAGGATGCCTCCGACAAGTATTATGATCTTCTTAGCCTTGTCGCCGGTTGTAAGCTCTTTCCTGACAAGATGTTCTGCAAAATTATCCATACAATATCTCCGTTTCTGAAATGCATCTGAATATATATTATCACAATCCGATAGAGATTTCAAGTCATGTATATACAAATACTGGCTGCCGGAATACCTTATCTGCCGCCTCTCTGTACAGCCGCAGGACGCTGTTCATATCCGCTCAGTTGGCGATTTTTCCGATTATGTGAACACCTTGCCGATACCGCAGTCTGCCCATACTGACGCCGGACACGCAGCTAAGCCCTTTTAAACTTTGTATATCTGCACATATCGTCTGCTCCGACTTTGTTCAGTTCGCCGAAACAAAAGAAGCTTTTTTTCAAAAAAGGCTTGATTTTTTCGGGCAGAAACGTTATAATGTATTTATAACCCGTTGACTGAGAGAGTAGGTCTGTTATTATGTCACCAGAGAGAAGCGGTAAGGTGCGAGCGTTTCGGCTGAAAGCATTCTGAAGTTCACTCACGAGGGGTACGGCTGAGGTCGTTTGCGAGCAGAAAGATAATGTGCGGAAACAGCTCCATGAAAGTGCTGCATTGTCTGTACACATTTTCCCGTTACGATTGTAGGCTGTAACGTATGTCTGCGTTAAAGGCAAGAGAGTGTCGGCTCTCCTGACAATGGGTGGTTATAAGCAAGAATTTAAGTCTTGTCCTGTTGGACAGGACTTTTTTATTGTCTCGGCACAATATTTACTTTGAGGTGAAAAAATGAAAGAACAGCTGGAAAAAATCGAAGTGCTTGCCAAGCAGGAGCTCGAAGCCTGCACTGACATCAAAGCACTGGAAGACCTGAGGATAAAATTCCTCGGCAAGAAGGGTGAACTCACCGCCATACTCAAGCAGATGGGCAGTCTTTCTCCCGAAGAGAGACCTGTTATCGGTCAGCTCGCAAACAAGGTCAGAGCAGACATTGAGGAAGCTCTCAGCACAAAGCTCGCTGCACTCAAGTCGGATGCACAGTCCGCCAAGCTCAGGGAGGAAAGGATAGACATCACGCTTCCCGGCACTCACGCTCCCTTCGGCAAACTTCATCCGCTTACCAAGGTCGAGAACGAGATACGCGAAATATTCATCGGCATGGGCTTCAATATCGCTGACGGTCCTGAAATCGACGACGACTATCACGTTTTCGAGGCACTCAATCTCCCGCCCGACCATCCTGCAAGAGATACACAGGATACTTTCTATATCGAAAATACAAACGAGACTGTTCTGCTCCGAACACAGACCTCCTCTGTACAGGTCCACGTTATGGAGACACAGAAGCCTCCGATACGCATAATCTCTCCCGGACGCGTTTTCCGCTCAGATGCTGTTGATGCAACACATTCTCCCCTCTTCCACCAGATCGAGGGACTCGTTGTTGACAAGGGCATCAAGATGAGCGACCTCAAGGGCACTCTTGAAATGCTCATGAAGAAGCTCTACGGCAACGACTGCAAGCTCCGCTTCCGTCCGCACCACTTCCCCTTCACCGAGCCGAGCTGCGAGGTCGATATAAGCTGCTTCAACTGCGGCGGCAAGGGCTGCTCCATGTGCAAGGACGAGGGCTATATAGAGCTCCTCGGCGCAGGCATGGTACACCCGAAGGTCCTCGAGAACTGCGGTATCGACCCCGAGGTATATTCGGGCTTTGCGTTCGGTCTCGGACTTGAGAGAATGGTAATGGGCCGCTACGACATCAACGACCTCCGCCTC
This sequence comes from Ruminococcus sp., assembly GCA_024403935.1. Classification (GTDB taxonomy): domain Bacteria; phylum Bacillota; class Clostridia; order Oscillospirales; family Ruminococcaceae; genus Ruminococcus. The sequence goes on from JAKSQV010000002.1 coordinate 19,084, forward strand.
CTCTATGAGAACGATGTGCGCTTCCTCGGACAGTTCTGAAATGTTTATCGATAGTGAAAGGAATTAAGATATGAATTTATCTATGAAATGGCTCGGCGACTATGTTAAAGCCGATATGCCCATAAAGGATTTCTGCCATGCTCTTACAATGAGCGGCTCAAAGGTGGAGTGCTACGAGGAGGAGGGAAAAAATATCTCCAACGTCGTAGTCGGAAAAATACTCTCCAAGGGTCCCCACGAAAACGCTGATGCACTTTTCGTTTGTCAGGTGGACATCGGAGCCGAAGCTCCCATACAGATAGTAACAAATGCAAAGAATGTCAAGGAGGGCGATCTCGTGCCCGTTGCACTCGACGGAGCTGTACTCCCCGAGGGCAAGATAAAGAAGTGCAAGATGCGCGGCGTTGAGAGCTTCGGTATGTTCTGCGGACTCGACACGCTCGGCCTTACCGCTCACGACTTCCCCTATGCTGACCCCGAGGGCGTTTTCGTAATTGAGGAGGACTGCAAGCTCGGTCAGGATATACATTCCGCTATCGGTCTTGACGATACATCTGTCGAGTTCGAGATAACCTCAAACCGCCCCGACTGCCTCAGCGTTATCGGCCTCGCAAGAGAGACCGCCGCTACATACGATCTGCCGCTGAATGTCAAAGAGCCGCAGTTCAAGGGCGTTGACGGCGATATTGATTCAATGCTGAAGGTCGATATCCACAACACGGAAAAGTGCCAGCGTTACTGTGCAGGTATCGTGAAGAACGTCAAGATAGGTCCTTCACCGCGCTGGATGAGAGAGCGTCTGCGCGCAAGCGGTGTACGCCCGATAAACAATTTCGTTGACATCACAAACTACGTTATGCTTGAATACGGTCAGCCGATGCACGCTTTCGACCTCCGCTATGTTGAGGGTTCGCACATCAACGTCCGCAATGCCGAAAACGGCGAGAAGATCATGACCCTCGACGGCGTTGAGCGTGAGCTCACCTCCGATATGCTCGTCATAGCAGATGAGAAGAAGCCCGTTGCCGTTGCAGGCATCATGGGCGGCGAATACAGCGGCATCATGGACGATACAACGACAGTTGTATTCGAGTCTGCATACTTTGAGCCTACTCAGGTAAGACAGACATCAAAGAAGCTCCGTCTCAAATCTGATGCATCCGCCCGCTATGAAAAGGGCGTTGACAGGCTCATCTCCATGACCTGTCTCAAACGCGCATTTGAGCTCGTTGAGGAGCTCGGTGCAGGCGAGGTCATCAACACTGTTATTGATCGCGATTACACTGACAGAACTCCTGCTTCCGTAGACTTCGATCCTGAATGGATAAACAGCTTCCTCGGCACAGACCTCACTGAAGCTCAGATGAAGGAATATCTCAGCCGCCTCAGCTTCACATTCGAGGGCGGAAAGGTACTTGCTCCTTCTTTCCGCATAGACATCGGCTGCAAAGCTGACATCGCAGAAGAAGTGGCACGTATCTACGGCTACAATAACATCCCCTCCACAGACTTCCGCGGAGTTGCAAGAGCTGAATTCACTCCCGAGCAGAAGTTCACCCGCGCTCTCAGAGATGCTGCAGCAGCACTCGGCGGCTTCGAGATCGCTACCTACTCATTCGTATCTCCGAAATATTTTGATAAGATAAAGCTCCCCGAGGACAGCAGACTCCGCAAGGTAGTCCGCATAATCAATCCTCTCGGTGAGGACACGAGCGTTATGAGAACATCAACTCTCCCGTCAATGCTCGATGTGCTCTCATTCAACTACAACAACCGCAACGAGAGTGCATGCCTCTTCGAGATCTCGAAGGAGTACCTCCCCGTTGACGAAAAGAAAAGCTATCAGGGCGATGAGGCTCTGCTCGTAAACAGCGGCAAGCCCCGTCACGAGTATGAGTACCAGCTCCCCGATGAGCCTCAGAGACTCACAATCGGTATGTACGGCGGCGACTCCGACTTCTACCGTCTCAAGGGAATGGTCGAGCAGCTTCTTGATGAAATGAATATCTCGGATGTGGAATATATCCGCGCTTCCGACAGTGACGCTTTCGACGAGAAGTACGCTCTCCATCCGGGCAGAAGTGCTGTTATCATGCGTAACGGCACAGCTCTCGGCATCATGGGCGAAATTCATCCCGAGGTTCAGGATACCTACGAGATAGGCGTCAAGACCTATGCTGCAAAGCTCAATATCCCCGAGCTCATGGAAGCTGCCGCAGAGAAGATAAGCTATACTCCTCTCCCGAAATTCCCAGCTACTACCCGTGACCTCAGTCTCCTCGTTGATGAGGATATGCCCGTTGCAGAGCTTGAAAAGGCTATCAAGGGTGCTGTCGGAAAAATACTCGAAAAGGTCACTCTCTTTGATGTATACCGCAGCGATGATATGAAAAAGAACGGAAAGAAGAGTATCGCATACTCCATTTCCATGCGCTCACACGAAGGCACACTCACAGATGAACAGGCTGACAGTGCAATGAAGAAGGCACTCAAGGCTCTTGCCGCCATAGGTGCAGAACTCAGAAGCTGACATTATATACCGCTGTTGCCAGACATCAGCAGTATCGCCATAAAGAGGAAAAATGAAAAATATCCCCATTGATAAAGCAAGCGTCAAGCTGCTCGGCCGTACATTTTCAGAAGACGGCATTCTGTGGCTCACTCATTCAGGTACAGGCTGTGAATTCGTATTCACAGGCTGTACACTCAGCCTGACTATCGGTGCTGACAATGACTGCCTTACAGACGGCAAACGCTGTAATATGCCGCGTATCGCAATACTCTGCGACGGACGCATCATCGTGAAAAAGGTCATCGAGCAGAGCAATGAGAGATTCAGCATTATCAGCTCAGATACTCCGGTGACAAAGACTGTCCGTATCGTCAAGCTCTCCGAGTGTGCCTTTTCACTCGCTGAGGTAAGGTCTGCTGAAACGGACGATGATGCGGTTATTGCTCCGACTGCGGAAAAACCACTGAAAATTGAATTTATCGGCGATTCCATCACCTGCGGATACGGCGTGGATGACAGCAATATTCAGTCTGAATTTTCCTGCGAAGCCGAAAATGCACTGAAAACGTATGCCTGCACTGCGGCAGAGCTGGTCGGTGCAGATTACAGCCTTTTCAGTTACAGCGGCTACGGCATAATCAGCGGCTATACTGCTGACGGCGTCCGCAATACCAACGAGATACTGCCGCAGTGGTATGATACCTGCGGATTCTCATACAGCACAGTCAGCGGTACAAAGCTTCAGGATATTCAATGGAACTTCAGCTCGTTCGTTCCCGATATTATTGTACTCAATCTCGGCACTAACGACAACAGCTTCTGCTCATTCCACAATGAGGCATACAATGAATTTGAGGACAGATATCTTGACTTCCTCAGGATAGTAAGAAGGAACAATCCAGATGCGCGGATAATATGCTCGCTCGGCATTATGCTTGACGAGCCCCTGCCATTTATCGAAAATGCCGTAAAGCGTTTCTGTGACAGCAGAGTCAGCGTATTCAGGTTCACAGCGCAGGACGGTCTTCTCGGGTTTGGCTCGAACTGGCATCCTTCGGAAGATACCCAGCACCGCGCAGGTGAGGAGCTTGCTGACTGCATAAGAACAATGATATGACAGGGTTTGCCGCAGCACTCACATTGACGGGAAACACTATCCCACGCATTACAAAAAAGAAAAGAGGTACGGTTATGAAAAAATGTTTTTCGGCTGCAATGATACTCTGTATGATGCTGACATTCATCGGCTGTGACAATAATTCAGACAGCAGCAGTGAAGACTCCGCTTCTACATCAACTGCAGCAGCCACAACAACGGTCACAACCGCATCAGAAACCACCGCCGCTACAACAAGGCAAAAAACAGCTGATACCACATCAGGTACAGTCACTACATCTGCTGCGGCCACAGGTTCAGCAGAAACCGTTACATTTGTTACAAACGACAATGAGCTTCCGATCATCACAGGCGGGAATCAGGACACAAACACTGTTTCCGGCGAAAATACGACCGCCGCAGCAGTCACGACTGCAAATGAAACAGCCTCAGCATCAGGCTCCGAGGCTCAGTATACAATCAGCACAGATGAAAACGGAGCTATTATTTTTCCGTTTATACCATACGATGATATGCAATGAAAAAGAATGTTTACAGAATAGCTGATACGGTTTTTGGTATTGATTCCATGTACGAAGAAGTACACAATCTGTGCAGTGATTACAGATGCAGCGAAGCTCCCGAATTTACCATATCCACCACTCAGCCCGACATTGATTACGAACGCGAAAAAAGCAGACGTGAGGATATAAAAGAAGGTATCCCCGTCAGGAGCTTCAGCGACAGCTACCTCGAAACACTTGCAGTTTACCGTAAGCTGTGCGAAATACTTATCGGCAGAGGTGTGCTCCTGTTTCACGGCTCGGTAATAGCTGTTGACGGAGTATGCTATCTGTTTACTGCAAAAAGCGGTACGGGCAAATCCACCCACACCAGACTGTGGATGGAGTATTTCGGAGACAGAGCCGTTATGATAAACGATGATAAGCCGCTTATCAGGATAAACGATACCGATGTCACGGTTTACGGTACTCCGTGGGACGGCAAGCACCATATAAGCACAAATACCTGTGCTCCGCTGAAAGCGATATGTATTCTCAACAGAGGAACAGAGAACGAAATATCAAGGATATCAAAATCCGAAGCTTATCCCATGCTTCTCCAGCAGACTCACAGACCGATGGATGCGGAGAAAATGAAAAACGTTCTTGAGCTTATCGACAAAATGTGCAGAAACATCAGCCTTTACAAGCTCAGATGCAATATGGAAACCGATGCTGTCACAACAGCGTACAACGGAATGAATACGGAGGGAGCGTAATGAAGCTTAAAAATGAATTCATCACCCACATGGATGATGAAACACAGATAATGATAGATGTATCCGCAAAATTCAGCGGTCTTATCCGAAGCAACAAAACTGCTGCCGAGATAGTTGATTATCTGAAGGAGGATACGACTGAAGCTGAGATCGTTTCAAAAATGTTCGAGAAGTATGATGCTCCCGAGTCAGTCATCGCAGCAGATGTCAGCAGCATCGTTGCAAAGCTCAGAAGTATAGGTGCTCTTGATGAATAAAACATCATTCGGGGAGTATCTTCAGCAGTACGGCGTGCTCACCTACAGAATAAAGGGTGTCAGCATGAAGCCTATGCTCAGGCAGGGCAGAGATTCGTTCACTGTTGTCAGGAAAACCGATAAACGATGCAGTAAGTATGACGTTGTGCTCTATCACAGAGCTCCTGATGAATACGTCCTTCACAGGATAATCAAGGTCAGGGATAACGATTATGTGATACTCGGAGACAACTGCATCAACAAGGAATACGGTATCAAAGACGAAGACATCCTCGGCGTCATGACCTCATTCGTCCGCAAAGGAAAGGAACATCAGGTATCCGAATCTGCATACCGCTTGTATGTCAGGCTGTGGTGCATGAGCGCACCTGTCAGGATACTCCTGAAAAAGCTCAAAGGCAGGATCAGAAAAAATGATAATAAAAAACAGTACGGTCAAATGGATCTCTGACGTTGTAGGAAAGCATAAGTTCAAGATACTGCTCCTGTGCATCATCCAGGCTGTACTCGGCGGATGCGGCGTACTGTACGCAATGCTGCTCAGAAACGGCATAGACTGTGCTGTGGAAAAGGACAAGCCCGGATTCATGGCTGCCCTGATATCCGTTATCCTGCTTATCCTTTTTCAGATAACGCTCAGAGCTGTCCTGAGACGGCTTGACGAACTGACGCGTTCGTCCGTCGAAAACAAACTGAAAAAACAGCTTTTCGGCGTCCTGCTGAAAAAGGATTATGCCTCGGTAACACGGACTCATTCTGAGGAATGGCTCAATCGCCTTACCTCTGATACAAAGGTCACAGCAGACGGAACAGTTGATATTCTCCCGGGAATAATCAGAATGGCAGTACAGCTTGTCGGAGCCCTGACAATGCTCGTAGTCATCGAGTACAGATTCCTGTATGTCCTTATTCCGGGCGGACTTATAATGCTGTTATTCACATACGGATTCAGAAAAAACCTGAAAAAAATGCATAAGGCGATTCAGGAGGCTGACGGCAAACTGCGTATATTCATGCAGGAACATATCAGCAACCTTATTATCGTCAAGAGCTTTTCGGCAGAAGATAAAACAGCCGCAGCAGCTCAGGAAAAGATGTCCGATCATCAGGATAAAAGAATGAAGCGCAACAGCTTTTCAAATATATGCAATATCGGCTTCGCCATTGCAATGAACGGTATGTATCTCATAGGCTTTGCTTACTGCGGGTACGGCATTATCAGTGCAAAAGTCAGCTATGGTACACTTACTGCGGTGCTTCAGCTCATTACACAGGTCGAAGGTCCCTTTGCAAATATCACAGGCTATCTTCCGAAGTTCTATGCGATGACAGCAAGTGCAGAGCGTCTGCGCGAAGCCGAGAGCTATGCGGATGATGACTCCGGTCATACCGCTGACAGCGAACAGGTCAGAAACCTTTACGAAAATGAACTCGCATCTATCCGGCTCAGCGGCGTAAGCTTTTCGTATATTCAGGAAGACGGCGAAAAAACAGTCCGCAACGTTGACTTTACTGTACGCAAGGGTGACTATGTCGCTTTCACAGGTCATTCAGGCTGCGGCAAATCCACTGTTCTGAAGCTCCTGATGTGCCTTTATAAATGCGACAGCGGAGATATACGGCTTAATATGACAGATTCCTCATCTGTTCCCATGACAAGTGAATGGCACAGACTATTCGCCTACGTTCCACAGGGAAACCAGCTTATGAGCGGTTCGATAAGAGAGATCGTCTCATTTGCTGATGAAAAAACAGATGACGAAAGGATAGCGGAAGCTCTGAAGATCTCCTGCGCTGATGAATTTGTCCGCGAACTGGAGAATGGTACAGATACCGTTCTGGGTGAGCGCGGAACAGGACTCTCTGAGGGACAGATGCAGAGAATTGCAATAGCAAGAGCTATTTATACCAATTCTCCGGTGCTTCTTCTTGACGAAGCCACAAGCTCACTCGATGAAAAAACCGAACGTCAGGTGCTCGACAATATACGGAGCATGACCGATAAAACCGTTATCATAGTTACTCATCGTCCCGCGGCACTTGAAATATGCAATAAGATACTCGATTTTTCTGAAGAAGGAACGGTAATGAAGAAAAATGAATAATATTGAAGCTGCAACATTATACCTGTGCAGATGCGTTCTCAACAGTACTTCTGCTGATGCTTCTGAGCTGAGCGATATTGACCTCGATTCGCTGTACAAATTCTGTGAGTATCATTCGGTCACAGCTATGATATGCTATGCTCTTGAATCAGCAGGAATAAAGCATCAGCAATTCTTACAGGCAAAGGAAAAGGCAATACGCAAGAATCTTCTCCTTGATACAGAACGCAAAAGGATCCAGAAATTCCTGAATGAAGAGCATATCTGGAATATGCCGCTCAAAGGAGTAGTGCTGAAAGAGCTCTACCCCAGACTCGGTATGAGACAGATGTCTGACAATGATATACTGTTTGACGCAGAAAAACGTTCCGAAGTGTCTGCGTTTATGAAAAAATCAGGCTATGAGCTGTTGAACGCATCCGATCTCTATTGTAAGGAATGGCTGAAAAAGCCTGTATATAATTTTGAAATGCATTTCGCACTTTTTGCCCCCGGCGGAAATGCTGCGTTTTACAAGTACTACAAGGACATTTTTTCAAAGCTTATCAGAGTCGACAACGATGGCTATGAGTACAAATTCTCCGACGAGGACTTCTATCTGTATACTCTTGCCCATGCCTATAAGCATTACTGTATCGTCGGCTCGGGTATCCGCACACTGATCGACTTCTACGTCTATCTCACCCAAAAAGGCGATCAGCTTGATTGGGAGTATATTTCCGCAGAGCTTGAAAAGCTCGGGCTCACCGACTATGAAGCACTGATGAGAAACACTGCTCTCCATACTTTCGGCAGCGGTTCAGAGCTGAGCACCGAGGAAGAAGAAGCTCTTGAATACATGATCGGCTCAGGTACATACGGCACCAATCAGAACTTCATTAAGAAAAGCGCCAAGCTGCTCAAAGCAGACAGCAAAGCAGAATACGTTTTCAGGCGGATATTCCCCAATATGGCTTTTTTCAGGAAATACTACCCTATCACCGAAAAATATCCGTTCCTTGTCCCATTTGTCTGGGTGTACAGAATGATACACGCACTTCTTCACCGCGGCGACCTGATAAAGAGCGAAGTCAGCGCGATCAAAACAATAGACAATGATGATCTGAAAAAATAAGAAAGCGACACCTGAATGGTGTCGCTTTTCATTTGCTATTTCGTGACAGAACGGTTCAGCGTGCGTATCGCGGGAATTGATGCAGCAAATGCTATTGCCACATTCAAAGCCGCAGATGCTATCAAAGCAGCCACACTGCTCTGAACTTCCGAACGTTCAAATATTAACCGCATTATGAGCTGATATCCGGCAATGCTGACGAGCGTTCCTCCGATAGCCGATACCGCTGAAAACAGCAGGCTTTCAAGAAGCACCGTACCGGTTAGCTGTCTGTGTGTCATGCCGACTGCTCTCATCATCATCAGTTCACCGCTGCGGTTGAGCGCACTGGAATTGATGGTATTCATCATGGATACGATTCCGCACAGCCATATTGAAAGCATGAATATCAAAGCGATCTCAACAATAGATTTGATGAACGACATCATTCCCGTTCCTGTCAGGTATTCATCATAGAACTCGTCAGTCGGCTTCAATACAGACTTGATCAACTCCTTTGCCGCCGGATAGTGCTCGGGATCCGCTACTGTAAGGAACAGGTTTTCGTCCATATATACGCCTTTTTTGACAAGCTCATCACCAACGCTTTCAGGCAGAAGGATGACAGATGAATACCCTGCATGAGCAATGCCGCGTAACTCATAGCTGAATCCGCTCTCACCGTTAAGTGAGACTGGAGATGAAAGCTCATTATAACCGTAGCCGTAGCTTGTTGCTTGAAAGTCATAATCCATCTGCGGAAGAATAAGGATAGGCTTGCCGCTTTCAAACTCCTCATAGCTCATTCCGAGAAACTCTGCATAGCTCATCTTATTATTCTCACCATCCGAGGTATCCATATCGGTAAGTCCTATGGGAAACTCAAATGTTTCTTTATCCATAGTCTCCATACCAATAACAAAGGAATCAAGATCTTTGAATTTTCTTTCAAGTGCTTTCTTTTCGTCACCGAGCTTTTGGAGTTCGTTCATTTCAAAGCTATCAGAAAGGTTTCCGGAACACCTTGAATATGAGAAGTTTCCGCTGTCCATGAGCTGCTCCTGAAGGTCGCCGGCATCAAGCTCGTTCAGATAGATGTAAAAATCAAAGCGCGGCTCATCAAGGCCCATCTCCTCACGCACTTCTGAATACAGCGAGATTCCGAGCTGGAGACATATCGTAAATAACAGCACTCCCAGCCCCATCGCCACCGATGAGATTATGAAGCGGCTCTTTGTCCGCAGGATATTCTTCATCGTGTAGCGTATCATGAAACGCTTTGACGAAAGATTCAGCTTTGACTTCCTCTGCTTTTTCGCAGCGCGCTTTGAAGCCTTTTTCGTCTTGGGCTGACCGAATTTCAATGCCTCAACAGGCGAAAGCTTCCTTGCTGCCCACATAGCTGAGGTATAGGTAGAAATAAGTATTCCCACAAGGCATAGTGCTACGCATATCAGCATCGTCAACGGACTAGCATAGAATTCAAATACGTCTAATCCTACGCTGTTCAGGGACTCAAATACGTGCTTGCAGGCAAATGTGGATGCCACGATGCCGAGAGGCACAGCTGTCAGCGAATAGAACAGCCCCTCTATGAAAACAAGAGTTGAAAGCTGCCCCTTTGAAGCTCCCATGATTCGCAGTGCCGCAAACTGTCTGCTGCGCTCCTGAACCGATATTTCAAATGCGTTGTCGATAATGAAGCGCGAGAAAAGCCAGACTATCAGAAGAAGTATGAGATATACGGCTATGAAAGGCACAACTGCTCCCATACCTTCAACGCTCCTGAATGATACTATCATATAGGGTGTATTGAGGTCGAGCTTATAGCCGTGCATGGCATACTTGAAATCTTCATAGGCATCTTCTTCGTCAAAGCCGAGGTCCTTCAGCAGCAGCTTCATATTGTACTCAAAAGAGGTATTCGGATTGGTCTTGACAAAGCACGATGATCCGTTATCATACATATAACCGACAGGCGATTCTTTCAGCGGTGACAGGTCAACAGAAGAATTTGCAGGGATATAAAACGTCAGAAATGTCCCCTGATCTCCCGAAGGTGTAAATCCTGCTATTCTTCCCGTAACAGTAACAGACGTACCCGTTTCGCTGTCCGAGAGGACAATATCATTCATATCAGAGTATTCCTGAATATAATACCTAATAGGCCTTCTGACGATGCGCCTGCCGTTACGGGCATCATTGTCAGGCTCCTCGCCTTCAATAATGTAGTATAAATTCTCGGACTTTTCATTTGCTTCCGCGATACCTTTGCGGACAGCCTTCATTGTATCGGAATCCTCTTTAATCATACCTGATGAAGGAGTTATGGTGACAGAGAATGTGTCCCCTTCCTTATAGCCCTCATCCTCAAACCATTGAGGAACCCTCACTTCATCGGGAGCAAGTACGTCCGAGCTTATGCCAAACGAAGCATATCTTCCCAACTCAAGAGCTCCTTCCGCAGAAGTGCTGCCTACTGAGGTCATTCGCTTCTTTCCTCCGCGGTCGAGCTCAACATCAAAAAAACCAAACTGAGAATCAAGCCCTTGCTCGGAAGTGAAATAATACTGTTCGTTCAGATAGATATGATACTTATCAACAGCAACATGGTCGGAGATTATCTTTGCGGCTTCGTATCGGGAATTTACCGTAGCGGACTCACCTGCTTCGCAGGCATCGAGCACACCGCTCATGTTTGCTTCCCATTCGCCGTCCTCATAGATAAACTGATTCCGCAGTGTCCGTATACCGCTTGCCGTATAGATGAGAAATGTGTTCAGCACGAGCACCGCCAGCATAACGCTCAGGAACATCAGTGCTGTGCGAAGCTTCTGACGTGTGACATATTTCAAAGCAAGTCTGAAAAGATGTTTCATTTCAGCGTCCCCTCGCTTTCCGTGAGGATACCGTCCTTCATACGGAAAATGCGGTCAGCCTGCGCCGCTATGGACAGGTCATGCGTGATAAGTATAAGAGTCTGGGCATATTTTCTTATCGAGCTTTTGAGTATCTCGATTATTTCATGGCTGTTTTTGCTGTCGAGATTACCTGTCGGCTCATCTGCAAGAATGAGTTCGGGCTTGTGTATCAGAGCCCGTGCAAATGCAACTCTCTGCTGCTGACCTCCGGAAAGCTCGCTCGGGAAGCTCCTGCGCTTGCTTTTCAGCCCTGTCAGCTCAAGGAGCTCTTCAAGATAAGCCATATCAGGTCTGGTGCTGTCAAGATTGAGCGGAAGAACTATGTTCTCCTCGACATTCAGCACAGGTATGAGGTTATAGCTCTGGAAGATGAAGCCGATATATCTCCTTCTGTATTCGGAAAGCTTGTTATCGTTCCTGCCTGTTATCTCCTCATCGTTGAAAAAGACCTTTCCCGACGTAGGAACATCAAGCGAGCCGATGACATTCAGCAAGGTCGTCTTACCGCTTCCGCTTTCTCCGGTCACAGCGACAAATTCTCCGCGCTTTATCTCCATAGACACATTATCGAGAGCCATTACCTTGTTCTCACCTTCGCCATACTGCTTTACAAGCCCCTCTGTCTTCAGGATAATACTGTTGTCCATAAAAAGACCTCCTTTCTTATTGAGATCATAGTAACACAGTAATCTTACACTAAAGTTACAATAAAAAAGTCATCACAAATTTTGTTCCGCTGCCCTCCTCTGAAAATACAGTTATGTCGCCTGAATGAGCGATGGCTATTTTCTGTGCGATGGACAAGCCTATCCCGACACTCTTCATGCTTCTGTCACCTGTCGCTCTGCCGAACCGCTCAAAAAGCCGCGGTATATCCTCCTGTGGTATGCCGATGCCGTTGTCGGTTACAGACAGCTTTACCACTGATGTCAGTGCTTCGGCTTCGATGCGCAGCTCTGAGCAGTCTGAATGGTCTGCGGCATTCTTGATGATATTCTCTATTGCCTCACAGAGCCATGCTCTGTCATGTGCAAACACAATATCATCGGGACAGTCAAGCTCTGCTGAAATACCGTTTTCACGCAGGAGCGGTGCTATTCTTGTTATTGCTTCGCGGCAGGTATCCGCAAGCTTCTGCTCCTTCATTTCATACCGGACAGCTCCTGCACTCAGCTTTGCAAGCTTCAGTGCAGTAATCACAAGCTCCTCCATACCTTCGATATTAGCTTCCATCTCGTCTGAAAGCTGTCTGCGGCGTTCAGGCTCAATACCATCGACTTCGGTTAAAATATCACTGTTCAGACGAATGACCGCAAGTGATGTCTTGAGCTGATGTGAAAGGTCGGCAAGAAAATCGGCGATCCCGTTTTTCGCCTCGGCAAGCTGTGAATTTACGACCCCGAGCCTCCGCGATGTAAGGGCGAGGCTGTCAGAGAGCTGCCTGATACAGCTCATATCATCTCCGACCATTTCGGGAGCTGCTATCAGCCGCTCCGACAGGTCAAGACACTGTGCACGCACACGCTCAACACCTCCGTAAACCCGAAAAAGCTGACTCATTCCGAAAACGAGCCATATCAGGTCAGCCACGGCAGCCGCTCCGACTCCGTAAAGGAAGATCTTCATGCGAAGCTCTGAGTAGCCGTCCATCAGACGCGGACTCATATCTGCGCTGATACCATAGCTTTTCGCAAGCTCTGCGCCGCTCTGTACATATTCCTCAGCGGGAACGTCGGTGAATCTCTGTCCTGCGTAAAAGGACAGCATTCCCCTGATGCGTTCCTCCACTGCCGTATCGGCAAGTGCTCCCGAAATAAGATACCATACTCCTGCTGCCAGAAACAGCATGACCGCGAACATAAGCAGCATACGCTTAGGCTCGCGGTTATTTATCAGCTTATCTGTTCTGTCCATTTGTAGCCCACACCTCTCTTTGTGACGATCTGTCCTCCGCCGCTTTCCCTGAGCTTGTCACGCAGACGGCTGATATTCACGGACAGGGTATTATCATTGACAAAGCAGCCCTTGGAATCCCAGAGATACGCGAGTATCTGATCTCTTGTGAGGAACCTCTCCCTGTTGAGCATCAGATACTCAAGGAGCTTCTGTTCCACAGCCGTAAGCTCGATCTCGGGAAGCTGTACTGTACATCTGCGCAGAACGGCTCTAACCCTTGACAGCAGCACTTTAAGCCGGAACGGCTTTGTGATATAGTCATCTCCACCGAGGTCAAGTCCGCGCAGTATGTCAGCTTCTTCATCGTAAGAAGTAATAAAGATTATCGGTATGTCAGAGCTCTGACGAACCGCCTTGCAAAGCTCGAATCCGCTCTTGTCAGGAAGCGATACATCAAGCAGCAGCATATCGGCATCTGCGATGCATCTCTCTGCTTCCTCGGCAGAATACGCCTGTATCACGTCATATCCGTCAGAACGCAGTGCGAGACAAATACTGCTGCTGAGCGTTTTATCATCCTCGGTCAGAAGGATCCTTGACATATTGCACCTCCGTTAATATAAATGTTCACCTGATTCATTCTATCATATCTCCTATGAATTATCAAGCACAAACCCCACAGTGCTTCTGTACATCCGATGACGGGGATCACCATTTCCCGCAGCATCGGGAACGTTATCTCATTTTTGTCATATATCAGCAATACAAAAACCGTCAGGCCGATCTGTACGACCTGACGGTTTCTTTATTCATCAGATTCAGAGCTTTCTTCTGCTTGCTTTTGCTCCATAGCTATTCTTGAATTTTTCTTTGTCCTCTTGACCTCGTACGCTGTAAAGAGTTTCACTACTATCAGGCACCTTGATTATGCTGCCGACACTTGCCGAAATGGTATACGGCTTGCGGTAAATAGCATTGATACTATCAAGCTTTGTATTGAGATGTCTGACAAGCGCATCATCATCGCCTTTGGAAGCCTTATTGTTGAATATTACGAACTCATCGCCTCCGAAGCGGGCACATATACTGCCCTTCTTCATGCAATCCTTGATAACATCAGCGAGCCGCTGTATCGCAAAGTCGCCCTCATCATGGCCATAGTTATCATTAATGAACTTCAGTCCATCCATATCTATGAAGGTGAGCATGATCTTATTCTTCTGGGTAATGCTGGATTTGAACAGGTCATCAGCAAGCCTAATGAATCCGTTTCTGTTGTATACATTACACAGAGGATCAATGACATAAAGCCTGTTGAGCTCCGACATAGCCTTGTTCAGATGAGAAAGCTTGCGGAGGTTCTCGAAAGCGTTGCTGACGCTCATTGCAAAGGTATGGCACAGCAGATTCGTTATCGGGAAGTCACCGTTCGTGATTATGAAGTATCCGAATACCCTGTCGTTGAAGTGCAGCGGAAGGAAATAGCTTATGTTTCCACCTGCCTCAGGCGGCTCGGGATACATCTGGCAGCAGGTAAATAACTCGATGCAGGTCGTCTCACCCTTGTTCCAGATAAGCGGAGCAGTCATGCAGTGTTCGGATGATATGGCTGACGCATTATTTGAAAATGTCTCCTGCCAGTCCTCCTTGAGACACAGATCAAACCGCTCGCATCCGATCTCAGCGATAAATTCCTTAATAACATTCAGAGTATCATCAGCATTCTCCGTCTCAGCAAGTCTTGCTGAAAGTATATTGAGCTTCTGAGTCTTGTCATTGGTGTCCTCGATTTTGTTGTGAGTGCGCTTGCGGTACTCACTGAAATGGTTCACACCGTCTATTGCACCGACACATCCGCAGCTCTCAGTGAAAACGCACTCTGCCTCTATGTGTTCGATCATCGGTTCTTTTCCGTCGATAATATCAAGGATCGCACTGCAGGCAGCAGCTCCCGCACGTCTGAGCGGACGCTTCACCGATGTCATAGCAGGACAGTAATTACGTGCACTGAAGGTATTGTCGAAGCCAGTAACTATAACATCCAGCGGAACGCAAAAGCCGTACTTTTCAAGCGTGCTGACAGCAGTCAGAGCCATTGCATCATTGGCGCATATAAAAGCGTCGGGAAGAGCCCTTCCTGACTTCATATACTGCTCTATCGCAGCCTTTCCGTCATACGGACGAAACTCACCGTAATAAATATCTTCCTCATTTACGGACAGTCCATTCTCAGCCATTACCTCACGGAAGGCATTGAGACGTTCAACCGCTTCAGGGTTTGACATAGGACCGGATATGTAATTGAGTTTCTTTGCGCCGTGCTCCTGAATGACATGGCGGACCATATTGCGCATAGCGGCAGTATTGTCTATGTTTATATTGATAAATTCCGGATAATCGGCACAGTCAAAAACAACAGCAGGCAGCTTTGCCTCCTTGACTTTGCTGATGATACGCTCTCTGACAGCCATATCGTTTATGCAGTTGGTCATAAGAATGGCACCGTCAAAACATTCAAGATCAGCCACATCGTACATACTGTACTCGCCGATATCAAATATCTTGCTGTCGAGCATACCTCCATAAGCTGCAAAATATGAGACATTAACGTTATTGTGCCTTGCAAAATCGTTTATGCCGGTGATAACATTGTTCTGATACTCCTCATCAAGTCCCGCAACAAATACAGCAACATTAACTATCTTTCTCATGTTTTTCTCCTTTTAACAAAAAGAATGGTTATTGCATATAAATTATAGCACTTTTTACTCACAAATAAAAGAGGAAAAGTGCAAATAGCAGAATTTCGTGAAACTGCACACATATCGCCCTTGTTTTTTGGTAAATTCGCATATCAGTCTGCTCTTTACTTTTTTGCTTTTTTGTGTTAAAATGATTTTATACGATTTATAGCTTTACAGCTTTTATACGCTAAAGTCAGAAGCCGTCCACTAAGCGTACACCTGCAATTCTTTGCTTTGTACATACAAGCTTCAACGTGCTTTGTCCGGTGGATATGAGCTTCAGGAAAGGACAAATAATTATGCCGATTACGGAATTGCTCACAAGAAACGCAGATTTATACGGCAGCGATGTTGCACTCGTTGAGGTCAACCCCGAGATTACCGAGATACGCCGCAAGACATGGAAGGAGTACGAGCTTATCGAGCCCAGTCCCGAATGCTGCTACCGCCGTGAGATTACTTGGAAGGTATTTGATGAAAAAGCCAACCGCTTTGCCAATATGCTCATAGGGAGAGGTGTCAGAAAGGGAGACAAGGTCGGCATACTGCTGATGAACTGTCTTGAATGGCTGCCGATATACTTCGGAATCCTCAAAACAGGAGCTCTTGCAGTCCCCCTGAATTTCCGCTACACAGCCGATGAGATAAAATACTGTCTCGACCTTGCAGAGGTCGATGTCCTCATGTTCGGTCCCGAATTTATCGGACGTGTAGAGGAGATCGCCGAGGATATCAGCAAGAATCGTCTCCTGTTCTATGTAGGCGAAGGCTGCCCCTCGTTTGCCGAGCACTATGACAGCAACGTTGCAAACTCGTCCAGTGAAGCTCCCGACATAAAGCTCACCGATGACGATGATGCTGCAATATACTTCTCATCAGGAACAACAGGCTTCCCCAAGGCTATTCTTCACAAGCACCGCAGCCTTGTCCACTCAGCAAAATGCGAACAGAACCATCACGGTCAGACACGCGATGATGTGTTCCTCTGCATTCCTCCGCTTTACCACACAGGCGCAAAAATGCACTGGTTCGGCAGTCTCCAGTCGGGCAGCAAGGCTGTTCTCCTCAAGGGAGTTAAACCGAAGTCGATAATCGAAACTGTTTCAAATGAGCTTTGCTCGATAGTATGGCTGCTTGTACCGTGGGCACAGGATATTCTCGACGCTATCGACCGCGGTGAGATTGACACATCAGAGTATGAGCTTTCTCAGTGGAGACTCATGCACATCGGCGCACAGCCTGTTCCTCCGTCGCTCATTGCACGCTGGAAGGAGCATTTCCCGAATCATCAGTACGATACGAACTACGGTCTCAGCGAATCCATTGGCCCAGGCTGCGTTCATCTCGGCGTGGAGAACATCCACAAGGTCGGAGCTATCGGAAAGGCAGGCTTTGGCTGGGAGGTTAAGATCGCCGATGAAAACGGCAATACAGTCGAGCGCGGACAGGTCGGTGAGCTCTATGTAAAGGGTCCCGGAGTCATGACCTGCTATTACCGCGACGAAAAAGCAACATCCGAAACTCTGAAGGACGGCTGGCTCCTTACAGGTGATATGGCTCAGGAGGACGAGGACGGTTTCATCTACCTCGTTGACCGCAAGAAGGATGTTATCATCAGCGGCGGCGAAAATCTCTATCCCGTTCAGATCGAGGACTTCCTCCGCGCACATCCCGCTGTCAAGGACGTTGCCGTGATCGGTCTCCCCGACAAGCGTCTCGGTGAGATAGCAGCCGCAATAATCTCGATAAAGGAAGGCATTGAATGCTCCGAGGACGAGATAAATACATTCTGTCAGAAGATGCCGCGCTATAAGAGACCGCACAAGATCATCTTCGCAGATGTTCCGAGAAATCCCACAGGAAAGATTGAAAAGCCCAAGCTTCGCGAAAAGTACTGCGGTGAGAGCCTTGTTGCAAAGCAGATAAAGAACTGAATATCAAAAGTGCAGGTCAGTCAAGGGGAGCCCCTTTTGGCGGATTCGCAGGTCACCTTATATGTAACGTAAGTTTACGGCTCGGTAACCTGCTGTTTCCGTTAAGCGGAGCAGCCTAAAGCCTGCACTTTTTTTGAAAGGAAATATTATTATGAATATTGAAGAAGTAAGAGAAATGTTCTCAAAGGACCGCTTTGCCACGGAGAACGGCATGGTCATCGACGAGATCGGCGACCACAGTGCCGTATGCAGCCTTGTCATTACCGAACGCCACCTCAATGCAATGGGAAACGTCATGGGCGGAGTTCACTACACACTTGCTGACTTCGCATTTGCTGTTGCTTCAAACTGGCAGAAAGCAGGAGTTGTCGGCATCAGCAACAGCATCGCATACCTCTCCACCGTCAAGGGCAGCAAGCTCATAGCAAAGGCTTCGCTCCTGAAGGAGGGCAGAAGCACCTGCGTATACAATGTTGAGATAACGGACGATCTCGGAACAAAAATAGCAACAGTTCAGTGTACAGGATTCCATGTGAATTGACCTCATGTCAGCCTGCGTCATTGCAGTAAACGGCGTGTTCCGACAAATATTGCGAAAAGCATTGACTTTTTCCGACAAAGGGATTATAATATAAATCGCGTGAATACTTCGACAGGAGTGCGATTTATGAAACAGATAGAAATATACCTGAGTAAGCTCGCCTCACACAGTGAGCTTTACTCAGAAGCTGCAAAAAAACTCGGTGCAGAGCATATTGACGGCGGTGATGAGCTCCGCAGACTGCTCAGCTCTGTCAGCGAGGATGTCAAATACATGATATACGAGTCGAACGAAGACATCATCAATGACTCAGTTCGTGAGATAATCGGCATTTTCACAGAAGCGGCAGAGGAATCTGCTCACATCTCCGCAGAGATCATCGAGGACGAATTTCTCAACCTCATTGACTCAGAGTCACATCTGACATCGGATTCAAAGCCGCGAAGCCTTGTTCATCGTGACGGCGAGCTTCATCCTGCGGTGCATATATGGATAATCAAGCGCAAGGATATGGGCATCTATGTGCTGCTCCAGAAACGCTCACATGAAAAGAACATCGCTCCTGACTGCTACGATGTATCTGCGGCAGGTCATGTCGGACAGGGTGAGGAGTTCCGCAGCACGGCTGTCCGAGAAACAGCCGAGGAGCTCGGACTGAAGATACACGGAAGCCGTCTTGAACTGATAGGTCTGCTCAGAAACAGCTACACATCCGACAACATCATTGACAATGAGCTGCGCGCGGTATATCTCTGCCGTGAGGACATAGACATAAGCAAACTTGTTCTGCAATCATCTGAAGTCTCGGACGTCTGCTGGGCTGAGATAGACGAGCTTCTTGCCGTCATGGATGACGGAAGCTTCAAGCACTGTCTCTCCCTTGAAGAACTGGCAATGATAAAAAAAGCTGTATTTTAAGCAAAAAGCGGAAGGTATGACCTTCCGCTTTTTTTATAGTATCCCAAGCCCGTCAAGCAGCAGCTTAACGCCGATAAGCACGAGCACCAGTCCACCTGCAAATTCCGCTTTTTTCTCATATTTGCTTCCGAAGCGGTTGCCGATGACGACACCGATAAGGCTTGTCACAAACGTGATAGCTCCGATAACTATGACAGAGCTTACAACGGGCGTTTTCTGAGCCGCAAATACGACTCCGACCGCAAGCGCGTCAATGCTTGTGGC
The DNA here is from genome assembly GCA_024403935.1 of Ruminococcus sp. Taxonomy (GTDB): domain Bacteria; phylum Bacillota; class Clostridia; order Oscillospirales; family Ruminococcaceae; genus Ruminococcus. The sequence continues at coordinate 38,647 of JAKSQV010000002.1, forward strand.
AATGGCAAGTACTAACAGTTCACCAATATTGAGCCTGTACTCCTGCTGAGGCTCGTCGCTGCTTTCAGCGCGAAAGGTCTCAAATATCATTTTTCCGCCGATAAAGCCGAGAAGTATAAATGCCACCCAATGGCTGTAACGGCTTATGAACTGCTCAAAACGGCTTCCGAGGAAGTAGCCTATCAGCGGCATTCCTCCCTGAAACACACCAAAAAACAGAGCAATAAGGAATGCTCCTTTGTAGTCGATCTTCTTCATGCTGAGGCCCTTGCATACAGAAACAGAAAAAGCATCCATTGCAAGTCCGAGCGAAAGAAGGATCAATTCAGTCCAACTCATATTCAAACCTCACATACAAAAACAGGCTGCGGCACAGACCGCCTGATGATCCATGATACATTGTATTCGTCCGCAATTCAGCAGATTCGCTATTGTGAAAGAATACATCCTGTAAGAATCAAGGGCGGAAGCACCGCACTTATTTCTGATATATTATTCCTCGTCGGGCATATCCCAGTTGTGGTAAACGTTCTGAACGTCGTCGTTGTCCTCAAGGTGCTCAAGGAGAAGGTTCATCTTCTTGATGTGATCCTCGTCTGTGAGCGTGGTATATGTTGCAGGAACCATCTCTGCTTCAGCAGAAAGCACATTGTATCCCTTTGCGGTAAGTCCCTCTCTGACAGCAGAAACGTTCTCAGGAGCGCACTCGATCTCAACGCTTTCCTCTGAAATGTCGAAATCATCTCCGCCGCACTCGAATACATCTTCCATAACTGCATCCTCGTCAAGACCTGTATTCTCAAGGACAACGATACCCTTCTTGGCGAACATGAAGGATACGCATCCGGTTGTACCGAGGTTGCCGCCGAACTTGTCAAAATAGTGGCGGATATCACCGGCTGTACGGTTCTTGTTGTCGGTAAGGCACTCAACGATAACAGCTACGCCGTTAGGACCATATCCCTCGTAAGTAAGATTCTCGTAGTTGTTCTTGTCCTCACCGCCTGCTGCCTTCTTGATAACGCGGTCGATATTGTCATTAGGCACATTGTTTGCCTTAGCCTTTGCAATAAGGTCGCGGAGCTTGGCATTGTTGGCAGGATCGGGACCGCCCTCACGAACAACAACGGTGATCTCTCTGCCGATTTTTGTGAATATCTTGCCCTTTACAGCATCTGTTGCTTCCTTCTTGCGCTTGATATTATTCCATTTTGAATGACCTGACATAGCCTTTTCTCCTTTGTCTTAATTCGTTGTATCATATTTCAGCAGATACGTCAGCATCTGCGATAATCCTGTCAAACAGCTCATATATGCGTTCTGTGCTGCCGATCAGAAAGAGGTATCCGAACAGGCTCTCAACGGCTGTTGCGCGCCTGTATTCAGCTGTATCCGCATGTTTGGGAACGGTATTTCCCGTAGCATTTCTGCCCCGCTTCAGGACTGAAAGTTCCTTCTCGCTGAGGATCTCCTCAAGTCTGCCGTAAGCCTCGGACTGAAACTCCGCACACACGAGCTTCACCTTAGCGGAGTGGAGCTTCGCAACGGGCATATTTGCCATACGAAGGAGATACTCCCTCACAAGCGTATCATAAACGCTGTCTCCGAGAAACGCGAGACTCAGCGGACTGTACGTATTTGCCTCACGTTCTGTAAGCTTTTTATTATTCATTTTATTCAACAAAGTCAAACTCAAATCCCTCAATGCTCACGGTATCGCCTTCTTTGGCACCCATTTCCTCAAGCTTTGCGATTATTCCGCTGTTTATGAGCACACGCTGGAAATACTGGAGCGACGACCAGTCATCGGGATCCACGGTACGCATAACGGGCTGAATCCACGGTGCATCAACGAAGAATATACCGTCCTCCTCCGTTATCTCAAACTTCTTGTCCACACCGAGCATCTCATCGAGCTCAGCCTGCGGAATAGGCTCAGCTTCATACTCCTTGATGGGCGGAAGTGTATCGAGGACCTCTGAGACCTTGCTTATAAGCTCTCTTGTGCCCTGAGTGGTAGCCGCCGAGATGCAGAAGAACGGAAGTCCCTTTTCCTCTACGAAAGCACGGAAATCAGCTATCTGCTCCTCAGTTGCCATATCGCACTTATTCGCAGCAACGATCTGCGGACGCTGTGCAAGCTCCTCATTGAACTTTGCGAGCTCAGCATTGATGATGTCAAAGTCCTCTCTCGGATCGCGTCCCTCGATGCCTGAAACGTCCACAACATGAACGATAAGGCGGCATCTTTCAACATGGCGCAGAAACTCATGTCCGAGACCGACTCCGTCACCTGCCCCCTCGATAAGTCCGGGGATATCAGCCATGACGAAGGATTTCTCCTCCTCTGCCTTTACGACACCGAGAACAGGCGTAAGGGTAGTGAAGTGATAATTTGCTATCTTCGGCTTGGCAGCACTGACTACTGATATGAGCGTGGATTTTCCGACATTCGGGAATCCGACAAGTCCGACATCAGCAAGCAGCTTAAGTTCAAGAGTTACCTCAAATTCTTCTCCGGGATAACCGGGCTTTGCAAATTTAGGGATCTGTCGTGTAGAGGTAGCAAAATGCACGTTGCCCTTGCCGCCGTTTCCGCCTCTTGCGAGCACCTTCGGCTCGTCCGAGGACATATCCGCCATTATTCTGCCCGTATTGGCATCTCTGACGACTGTTCCCCTCGGTACCTTGACTATGAGCGGCGGAGCACTTCTGCCCGTGCAATTCCTGCCCGAGCCGTTCTCGCCTCTCTCTGCGACATATTTCCGCTTGTATCTGAAATCGATCAGCGTCGAAAAATTATCGTCTACCTGAAAGATAACGTCTCCGCATCTGCCGCCGTCGCCGCCGTCGGGGCCGCCTGCCGCAACATATTTTTCCCTGTGGAAGGATACGGCACCATCGCCGCCGTCGCCTGCTTTGATTTTTATCTTTGCCTGATCAACGAACATTCTCCGACCTCCTTAAAGAAAAATCCCAAGCAAACGCTCGGGATTTATGACGCAAAAAATTGTTACTGCTCTGTGTAAACAGAAACCTTCTTACGGTCACGACCGTAACGCTCAAACTTTACTCTTCCGCTTACAGTAGCGAATAATGTATCATCAGAACCGATACCTACGCCCTCACCGGGATGAATGTGTGTACCTCTCTGACGAACGAGAATGTTGCCTGCCTGAACGAACTGACCGTCAGCTCTCTTGACACCGAGTCTCTTTGACTCAGAATCACGACCGTTCTTTGTAGAACCAACACCCTTCTTATGAGCGAAGAACTGAATGCTAACCTTTATCATTATTTACACCTCCGAATATGAGATTCTGATAGTTTCCGGGTACTCACCGCATATCATGCCAAGCTGCTGCACGAGCATATCCATAACAGCGTGTGCTCTTTCATCAGGCTTGTCTGTGACACAGAGCATAACGTTATCCTCTGCATACGCTTCAGCCTCTATATGAAAGCCGTCCGTTATGATGTTTGCCGCCAGCATACACGCCGATGTTACCGCAGCGCAGACGATATCCTGTCCGCTGTCTGCATATCCTGCGTGACCTGTTACACGGAAGCCGCGGAATTGTTTTTCTGACTGATAGACCTCAGCACTGATCATGCGTTGATAGCTTCGATCTTGACCTGAGTATAGGGCTGTCTGTGACCCTGCTTCTTCTTCTCACCCTTCTTGGGCTTGTAAGTGAAAACAGTGATTTTCTTAGCCTTGCCGTTCTTGATTACTGTAGCCTTAACTGATGCTCCGTCAACATAGGGAGTACCTACCTTGATGCCGTCATCAGCACCGAGAGCAACGACCTTGTCAAAGGTAACTGTCTCTTCAGCCTCAACTGCAAGCTTCTCGATGAAGATAATATCTCCTTCGTTTACCTGATACTGCTTTCCGCCGGTTTCAATAACTGCGTACATTCATGGCACCTGCCTTTTCATAAAACTCGCTGTCACAGGCGCATAGGCATGACTTGAAAGCCTGTTCACAAGCGGCAATAATATTTTATCACAATGTTGTGTGCTTGTCAAGAGTTTTTTCGGAAAAATCTGCATTTTTTCCGATATCCTGTTCATATCAGAACAAACAGTTTTGTAAGAGCGTCAGAATTACTGTTTTCAACAATTTCACTTGCTCGTTTTTGTATCTTTTCACAAAATTCCACGGTGATAATCTATATATACAGCACTTGCGGCTTGTCGTGAAATATGCTATAATAAATGAATAAGCATACTTAATATTTTCTCTGAGTAACAATTATAATTGTATACCTCCTGAAGTATGCCATTAATTTGAGAATGTGAGGAATAACATGAACAGTAATATACAAAAGCTTTCTGATTCCATAGGCAAGGTCATTGTCGGCAAGAACGACACTGTTATCAAGCTGATAGCCGCGCTTCTCTGCGAGGGACATGTACTTCTTGAGGATGTGCCCGGTGTCGGTAAAACACAGATGATAACAGCTCTTTCACGTTCTATCGGCGGCAAATTCAACCGTATACAGCTCACCCCCGATGTAATGCCCTCGGATATAGCCGGCTTTACCATGCTCGACAGCAAATCAGGTGAGTTCATATACCGTGACGGTGCTGTAATGTGCAATTTCCTGCTTGCAGATGAGATAAACCGTGCTTCCCCGAAGGTTCAGTCCGCGCTTCTTGAGGCAATGGAGGAAAGGCAGATCTCCATTGACGGCGTAACTCACAAGCTTCCTCAGCCATTCCTTGTTATGGCAACACAGAATCCTGTTGAGACCTACGGTACCTTCCACCTCCCCGAGGCACAGATGGACCGCTTCTTTATGAAGCTCTCCATAGGATATCCTGTCCCCGAAGAGGAAATGAAGATACTCGAACGCACAGAGCACCAGAACCCGATACAGAACATCACTGAGCCTGCAATGCACGTTGACGACATAATCGCAATGCAGGAAAGTGTACGAAATATCCGTGTAAACGATCAGGTAAAAAAGTACATTATCGACATTGTAGGCTGTACACGCGGCGACAGAAATGCTGTACTCGGAATCAGTCCGCGCGGAAGCATTGCACTTTACAAAGCCGCAAAGGCATTTGCATACATATACGAAAGAGAATATGTGACACCTGATGATGTAAAGGCTGCCGCAGTTCCCGTGCTTGCACACCGCATTATCCTGTCACCGCAGGGCAAAAGCGAATTCGGCACAGGCGAAGGCTACATAACCAACATCATCCGGAGCACACCTGTTCCCGCAATGTAAAGCAGACATGGAAAATAAAAAGAAACAACGCAGAGTTGTCCTGCTCGGACCAAACTTCGCCGAATCGTTCAAGACCGTCCTTGCAATACTTGCAACAGCTTTTCTGCTGTACATTTTCACCTTTTACGTTGATGGTGAAATGGGCGTAATTCTGATCGCATTCACTGTATTTGCGCCGCTTGTCTCGCTGCTTTTCGCCATTTACGGAAGAAAGCGCGTAAAAGTGGGCATAAACTGCGACGGCTACGTCAAGAAGGGCAGTACACTCACAGTTAACGTTACGATCGAAAAGACAGGTTTTTTTCCGCTCGGTATCATTGAGATCACCCCGCGTGCAAGTGAGATATTTGCACCAGATGACAAGGTCTACCGCATATCACTCGTCCGCAGCCGAAGCAAGTCCTTCTCGTACAGCATAAAAGCTGTAACGGGCGGAAACGGCGAAATAGCGTTAGATACAGTATACTCGTGCGGATTCCTCGGATTAATACGCTTTGCACTCACAGAGGAGTTACCCTCTCCTGTCAGTGTCGGAGTTATCCCCGAAATACCGCAGATCAAGACTTCATCGCAGCTCTTCCGCAATATCGCTGATGTTGTGTTCACCAGCGACGAGGAGGAGGAAAGCGACACGACACTGATGTTTTCCGCAAACACTTCTCCGGGCTACGAGCACCGCGAATACGTTCAGGGCGACTCGCTGAAGCGCATAAACTGGAAGCTTTCCACAAAAAAGAACAAGCTCATGGTCAGGCTTGATGAGGCAGCCGCCTCTGTTCAGCCGATGATCGTGCTTGACCTGTACAGGAACAGCACATCTGCTCCCGAGACTGCCATTCTCCGTGAGGAGCAGCTTATCTGCTCAGTATTCGGTCTGCTCACGCTCCTTGTGAAACAGGGCATCGCCTCGACGCTGATATATCGCGGTGCAAACGGCGAAGTCACAGCCGAGAGTGTCGATAACCCCGAATACCCGCAGCAGCTCCTTCTGAAGATACTTGCTGTCAAAGTGATCCCCGACAAGCACATCAGGCTCGAAAATTACTCCGGCTCGATATGTGCATGTGTCATCGCTTCCACAGACTGCAGCGAGGAAATAGGAGCCATAGCAGACTCCGTAAGAGAAAACGACAATGTAAGTCTCATCGGAGTCTCACGAGACAGCCGCAACCTTACCGATCTTCCGATGTGGTATCTTGACGGCGACAATAACTTTAAGTTGGTATAAAAAATGACTGATACTGATAGAAACAGCCGCCTCAGAACGTTTCTGCTGAAAACGCTTGCTGACCCGGTACTGCTGTATACAGTGCTGCTGATGATGTCAATAATGTACCATTACCGAAGCAGCCTCGCGCTCGCATACGGTGTGGCATCATATTTGATAGGCTGGGTAGTGTTCCGCATCTTTGACTTTGTCAACAAGCACCACATAATTGGCTTTTTTGCCTGTATCATAATGTATATCGGAGCAGCATTGGCAGCTTACAAATATATGGAGATAGGTCTGCGGAACTACCCCATCTCATGGAGCCTCTGGTTCCTTACGCCGCAGGATGCACTGAGATACAACAAATGGTACACGGTCGCCATTTTTATCCTGTTTTTGTTTTTCATGCTTTCGGTCGTGTACTATTTCACACGCGTCCGATACAGGATATTCATGAATTTTCTCATCTTCATCATACCGTTTGCATTATACGGCAAGGAATATGAGAAAATGCCGATTGGCTACATAATCGCTCTTGCGATAGGATATGTGCTGATGATGGTGACGTTCAGGCAGCTTCACGAATCACAGAAGGAGATCTTCATAGACAAAAAAGAGGCGTGGACATCCGTCGCGGTGTTCACGGTGCTGTTTGCGCTGTTCTCAACGCTTTTCCCAAAGCCTGTTGTTCATGAAGACCGTACCATTCTCGAAACACTCATCAACGCGGAAAAGCTCACCGACCGTCTCAATAAGATGCTCGATGAATTCCGTGATACTTCGACAGGCGATCAGTTCCGCAAAAAAGCAACTGATACTGTACACTTCACTGTAAAGGCTGATATGCCGATGAGACTGAAAACCGCCTCATTCAGCACGTACAGCTTTGAAGATGACAGCTGGAAAACAAGCGATATCGACACATACTACCGCACTCTTCAGAACCCGTCCTTCAGTATCGACTTCAACCGTGAAGTCGCTGATGCCGTCTTTTTCGTTGCAGGAATGGACAGCAGCTTCGCAAAAAAGTACGGGCTTGAAGAATATGCAGGCAAAAAGCTGACCTATCCTGACGAAAGAGAAGCTGTCGTAACTACGCATATCTCCATTTATGGCAGTGAAACAGTTCCCGTACCACAGGGAGCGATAAGGCTCAGCAATTCAAGCTTCAAGGAACAGCTCGCGCTCAGCCGTGCCGCTTCCATCTTCACTGTCGACCAGAAATTCTACGAAGGTGAAACCTTCTCCTTTGACTATGTCCCGTCAGGAGCTCTTGAAAATAATGAAAACAAGGCACTTGTACAGGTACTCGCGGAGAAGGAGGATTACAGCGAGCTGCTGAAGGATGCCTACGCCATCATCGACGATATCTGGAATCCCGATGAGGAAACTGCTCACTACCGCGATGTCCTTAATGTAAACAGTTCCTTCTACGACTCATATACCGAAACACTGCTCGACTACGGCAGCGAGAAAAAGATCTCAGACCTCGCACAGGAAATAGTCAAGGACTGCGATACCGACTATGACAAGGCAAAGGCAATAGAATGGTACTTCGTTACAAACGGATTCATCTACGATCTGGACTACCAGAAGTCACAGGATGAAAACATCAACGACTTCCTTTTCGATACCAAAACGGGTGTCTGCGTTGAATACGCAACAGCCATGACTCTGCTCTCCCGTGCCGCAGGGATACCCGCACGCTACTGTGAGGGCTATCTCACGAACGAGGAATTAAAGGACTCAAAGGGAGATTACAAGATCACAGGCAATGAAGGTCACGCATTCCCCGAGCTCTATATCAAGGGCTACGGCTGGATGACGTTTGAACCAACGATGTCAAACTTTTTGAACGTCTCCGAAAAGACCGCCAAAAAGAGCACGACAACGGAAATGCTCGAAAGTGCAGGCTTTATCATGCTCATTATCGCGGCTGTTCTCCTGCTTCTTCTTATAGCACTTCCATTCCTTATACACAAAGCCTTCATACTGATAAACAAAAGACGCAAGCCCGATAAGGCCGTATCCGCAGTAATGCACAGACTGTGCAGGCTCTACGACATACCTGCTACCAACACCGCAGGCGAAGCCGAAAAGCTCATTGCTGACACTTCAGGAGCAGACATATCAGCAACAAAGAAGCTGTTCAGCAAACTGGAATACGGCAATATCCCCATGAGCGAAGATGACAGGGAAAAGGCTATGGCTGACTACATCGCTGCCTATGACGCTCTCAGGGAAAGCAAAAAGCGCAAGCTCAGGAAATCCACGCAGGGAGGTAATTGATCATGCACGGGATCCTCGGAAAACGTATTCTTGGTGCAGCAGCAGCCGTCCTCACGGCTCTGTGCTCTCTGACGGCAGAATTGCCAGTATCACAGGCGGATTACAAGCAGACAGAATATCTCACATGGAGTCAGGCTGACGAACGATGGGGCTCAACACCGATGGGCAATTCGTCTATCAGGGAGTCGGGCTGCCTGCTCACATCTCTTGCGATCATGATAATGGATTCGGATTCACTCGACGAAGCCGCTATGAAAAATCTCGGGATAGAAAAGCCCGAGGACTTCAATCCCGGTGTTCTTGCACAAGGATATAGCTCGATCGACGGTTTCTCATCGGGCGGAGCAATAAACAGATGGCTTGACGTTCAGGAGCTTATTCCGAGTGTTCAGTGGGGCCGCGATGCAGCTCTCACAAGCGTTCAGACAATGACCGAAAACGGAATTCCCGATAAAGCAGCAGTTGCGGAAGAGCTGCAAAGCATGATGTCGCAGGGCTGGTATATAATTGCTCGCGTTGTCACCCAGTACGGCGGATACCACTGGGTATACATCCGCGGTGTGGAAAACGGCGCGATCTATATGGCCGAGCCTGCGAAACCGACCCCTGTACTGTACGAAGTTTATCCCGGCGGACTTCAGGGTGAATACTGGGCACTGAAAGGCGCAAATCCGCCGGCTGCCGACTTCGTACCGCCGCTCAGCTTTGAGCCGTCTATCGGCATAGAGGTGATCACCCCGCCCAAAACAATGTACGCCTACGGTGAGGAGCTTGACCTGAGTGCCTGCACTGTCAGAAGAAAAGGCATCGACCTTTCAGGCAAGGCATGGGAGGATGAGCCTGTTCCACTCACAAAAGCTGACAATATCAAATACTCCGTTAACTTCTTCAATCCCTCGATCCCCGGAGATTATGAGCTGCTTATCTCAGCCATGAACGACTACGCTTACGGCGAGGCTTCTGTCACTCTGACTGTATCACAGCCTGTCGGAGAATACTGTCTCTGGAACGGCTGCAAGACCGACATCTATGCCTCAGAGCTCGGCGGAACACCGATAATGTCCATAGGTGAAGGCTGCGTTGTCAACGTTACAGAGTGCCGCGGCAGACTCGGACACATCGACTCCAAGGAATTCACAGGCTGGGCAGACGTATCCAGAATGGAAAGGGTCATCAGTCCTGCAAAGCGCACCAAAGGCGATATAAACGGCAACGGACTTGTGAATAAGTATGATATGGCTCAGCTCAACGTTCATCTCAGTCAGAAAGCATCACTTCCTGACGGAATATCCATGCTGACCGCTGCCGAGACCGAAGCAGCCGATATCAACTCAGACGGAAAAGTCGATGAAGCAGACCTTATCGCTCTGCTCACGGCTATACAATAAAAAGGAGGCTTTCCCTTAATGGAATGGACCGAAGTAAACATCTACACCACTGCCGAGGGCATCGAGCTGCTCTGTTCAAAGCTGACAGATATCGGTGTCAAAGGCTTTGTCATCAAGGACTCGGAGGACTTCAAAGAGTTTCTTGAAAACAAGAACGGTCAGTGGGACTACATTGACGATGACCTCATGGGACTTGCTGACTGCGAGACCTGCATTACAGTATATCTTCCCGGAAATGATCAGGGCGCGGATATGCTGCGTTCCGTGAGAACTATGCTTGCCGAGCTGAAAAGGTCGGATACAGACAATATGTACGGTCGGCTCGAAGCCGAGCTTGCAAGCATCCGCGAGGAGGACTGGGCGAATAACTGGAAGCAGTATTTCAAGCCGTTCAAGGTCGGAGATTCACTCGTCATAAAGCCCTCATGGGAGGAATATGATGACTGCGGCGAACGCACGATACTCGAAATCGATCCTGCTTCGAGCTTCGGAACAGGTCAGCACCATACAACACGTCTCTGCCTTGAAATTCTGGAAGGCTGTGTCAAAGAGGGCGACAGGATCCTTGATCTCGGCTGCGGAAGCGGCATCCTCTCGATAGCAGCAATACTCCTCGGTGCAGAAGATGCGGTCGCTGTCGATATTGATGAAAACGCTGCCGCCACCGCTAAGGAGAATGCCGTCAAGAACCATATTCCCGAGGAGAGCTATAAAACATTCTTCGGAAATATTCTTACCGACGAGAAGCTTGCCTCAGCAATTGACGATCAGTATGACATAATCACTGCAAATATCGTTGCCGATGTGCTCATCGCAATGAAGGACTACTTCAGACGATACCTCAAAGACGGCGGATACCTTATCGTTTCGGGAATAATCGAGGAACGCATGGAGGAAGTGCTCACCGCTATCGAGCAGTGCGGCTTCAACCGTCTCAGCGTCAACGTCAAGGAGGGCTGGGCAGCGGCTCAGTTTGCCAAATAAGCATATTTCAGGCCATCGGTCTGTGAGAATATGATAATAAACAAATCTATTATAAACTAAGGAGAATGATTACAGTGGCATTATTCAAGAAGAAAAAACAGGATAACGAAGAAGAAGCAACAGCCGTAAACCAGGGATTTGACTATGTGTCAGCAACACTCAGTGCTCTGAATGCAAAGCTCAACGGAACCCTCTACGACGGATGCATAATCATGCCGAGAGGTATGACGATCGACATAAAGGTCGGCAGAGTAGAGGAGCATGACGGTATAAAGAGCGTACAGTTCCTCTTCCTTGTATCGAGCGACAACTTCGATGAGCCGGTCATCGATCCCATTGATGCTCACGGTTCGACCGAAGAGGAGATCGTTAACATGGCTGTAGAAATATTCTACGGTGGCTTATGGCACCCTATCGACCAGTCCATGTTCAAAAAGAACCCCATCCACATCCCTGTGACCTTCCTCGGTCAGCACTACGACTTTGATATGTATGCTCATTCCATCGTCAGGATCGGTGCTCAGCAGGACAAGGAGCCTACCATGCTTGTAGGTCTCATCGGCAACGACGTTCCCAAGTACCTCGGCTCAAAGAAATACTACTGGATAAGAATATTCCTTGCAAAGCAGGGCGACAGACAGATAGTTGAGGCACGAGTAAACGGCTCGGTTTGCAACGAGCTTACAAAGCCGCTTCAGGATTATGTTAATTCATGGGAAAAGAGCGACGGATTCAGATGTGAGAAGCAGTTCGCTATATTCGTACAGCGCGGCGAGGACGAGTGTCCTTTCAAGAAGGAGGATGTCGTAAATGCGGCTAACTTCTCACTTGAAAGAATGGTCAAGATAAGCAACCCCGAGGAATATCAGAAGTTCTGCGATGAGCTTGATGAATTCACTGGCAACAAGGATCTTGCTACTGAAGTAAGAATTTTCATTCCAGAGATTTTTGCCAAGCTCACACTCGGCTACGAGGAGGGCGACAGCCTCTTCCTGCTCACAGGCGATCCGAACAGCGAGGAAGGCGATTCACGTCTTGAATTCAGAAAGACACAGCTCCGCTCATACTTCTATATCCAGCAGACAATTCTCGAATATCTCAATACAAGACCTCCGCAGGAGGATGTTCAGCGCATCGTATTCAACAGCGTTGCATTCAGAGAGCTCCGCAAGGCAAAGGAACAGGGACATGAGCCCAAAGACCTCTATGTTCCCGGAACAGCTTACAGAGTCGGCAACCCCGGTTATAAGGTCTGGTAATACAAAAACGGCTCCCGAATTTTCGGAAGCCGTTCGCTCTTTATGAAGCGGTCACATTATGACCGACAACGCCCGTTTCAGATCGGATACCGGAATAAGCTCGATATTACAGTTTTCCTTGTCAACAGCGGACATACACTGCTTAGGTATCACTGCCTTCGTAAAGCCCATGCGTTCAGCTTCACGAATGCGCTGTGAAGCGTGCGGGACTGAGCGTATCTCTCCCCCGAGTCCTATTTCACCAAACGAAACGAGCGACTCGTCAATCTGCCTGTCCATAATTCCCGAATAAAGTGCCATTGCAACAGGCAGGTCTGCGGCAGGCTCATCAAGCCTGAATCCGCCTACGATATTCAGATATACGTCAAGGCTTCCCATGAATATGCCGAGCCGTTTCTCCAGCACGGCAATGATGATGTTCAGCCTGTTGAAATCAAATCCGGTAGCCATTCTTCTCGGAGCAGAATAGCTCGTTTTTGCGGCAAGAGCCTGCACCTCCGCAAGAATGGGGCGGCTTCCCTCCATTACGCAGGAAACGCACGTTCCCGAGACGTTGAGCGGCCTGCCCGACAGGAGCATCTGTGAAGGATTTGCGACCTCTGCAAGCCCCTTGTCCAGCATCTCAAACACGCCTATCTCATTTGTTGAGCCAAAGCGGTTCTTGACAGCCCGGAGCAGACGATAGCTCTGATGCCTCTCTCCCTCAAAATAGAGAACGGCATCAACGATGTGCTCCATTACCTTAGGACCTGCAATAGCACCGTCCTTGTTGATATGACCTACGATTATGAGCGGTATCTCCTGAGCCTTCGCGGTACGCATAAAGAGATTCGTACACTCACGGACCTGTGTGAGACTTCCGGGACTTGATGAAATACGGCTTATGCTCATTGTCTGTATCGAGTCAATGATAACGATGTCGATATTGCTGCCAGCGATAGTTGCTGCTATCGCCTCAGCGTCGTTCGCGGTCAGAATATAAAGGTTTTCCGTATCAACTCCGAGACGCTTTGCACGCAGCTTTATCTGCCTTGCCGATTCCTCTCCCGAAACGTAGAGCACAGAATGCTCCTCGCCGAGAAACTGGCATATCTGGAGCAGAAGTGTGCTCTTTCCGATGCCCGGCTCGCCTCCGAGCAGCACCAGTGAGCCTTTGACAAGACCGCCGCCGAGGACGCGGTTGAGCTCCCCTATTCCCGTATCGTAGCGGACATCGCTGTCCGTACCGATATCAGCAAGCTCAAGTATACTGTCATAGAGGTCAGGAGCATTCACAAGCGAAGCACCTCCGCCTGCCGCAGTTGTGTCAGCAAGCTCCTCCTCGAAGCTGTTCCATGCACCGCAGGACGGACATTTGCCATTCCACTTGGAGCTTTCATATCCGCATTGGTTGCAGGTGTAGATAAATTTTGATTTAGCCATATATCATACCAGTGAGGCATCAATGCCTGATTCGTCGAGAGTAAAGCGTCTGCCTGCCTCCATTATGCTGTCAGAGGGCTTGTAAGTATCGGCAGAAAAGCTGCTGTCAGCAAGGCTCCAGCAGGTCATACCGGATTCAGTCTCGCTGTAGAATACGAGATTGCTTATATCAAACATGAGTCTTCCGTATCTGCCGTATTCGCCGTCAAGCTGTTCTATCTCAGGACCGCTGAAATAGTATACCGAGCAGGCGGAATCGGGTGCTGAGCTGTAAGAAACAATGATCTCCGGAACATCATCGCCGTTGAGATCACATAGCTCGAAGGCTGCATCCTTGCTGTCCTCTCCCATATCTTCCATGATTCCGCTGAGCTTTTCCCTGCAAAGCGACTTTCTGTCCGTGCCGAGAACGGCTCCCCAGCTCTGTGCGCAGTGAACAGCATAATTCACCGAATCATCGCCGAAGCTGTACTTCCTGCCGATATGCATGGTCAGCGTATCTATATACTGGGCAAGTGCAGCTTCATAATCGGGAAGCAGCATTTCCTCGCCGTTTATTTCATGGACGATCGTCACACCGGATGAAGCGAGGTCGGAGTTGTCGCTGTATGTGAGAAAATCAACAAATTCACCGTTATCGTACTGGCGGAGTTTTCCGAGCAGGAAGCCGTCACCGTGGTATTCCTCGCGTGTAAGTCCGAACTCGGGAAGATAGTCGAACGTGCCTTCAAATCCCGCAGTCCCGAGCTCCGAGAAAGTGCCGCCCGAGTATGTATATATCTCGCATACCGACTGCTTTTCAGTCCCCTGAGAGATGATGAGCTCAGGGTTGCCGTCACCCGTCAGATCTGTCAGATCGAACGCTGAATCCTCGCTGAACGCATCGGAGCTCTTGAATTCTTCAAGCTTGCTCTCATAAGAATCCTGCCACTCAAATGAAATGCTCTCGGGAGAGACAGCCTGATCGCTTATCCCACTATCAGACGGCGATGATACAGTTTTTGTGTCCGAACAGCCAACGGCTGCCGCTGATGCAGTAAACACGGATGCAAGTAATAATGCTTTGATTGCTTTCACAGAAAGACCCCCAATATTTTGTTCTTTATATCTGTTTCGGAGCAGACGCCCCATACACTTTATTTTAGCACATTCGACCTTTAGTGTCAATCGGAAAGGAAAACATAGCAGTGCATCGGCTGACGAAAATATACAGGCTGTAAGCTGCATTTTTGTTCTGATTTTACGCTTTTCACCGTACACTTATATAAAGGAGGCTGTAATAATGAACGAGACATATATTATACCCACTGTGATAGACGGACACAACACTCTGCCCGAGACCAATGATACAGAACCGCAGTCGGAGGATAATCCGCGCCATAGACGCCGCGGCAACGCAGATGATATTATCGTGATGCAGACTGCGGTCTGTATGCTGATAGCCGCCGCACTGATAATAACCAACATCTTCCGCCATGATATTTCATACGAACTTTTTTCACGGCTGCTCGAGCTGTCTGAAAGTCCGCATGAGCTTTTCGGGAATCCCGTTGAGCTTCTGCTCTCACTGCGTGACAAGTGAAAAGGTTCAGGATAAAATTTTCGTTTCTGCTGTTCAACGCACTGCTGTTCCTGCTCTGTGACGGAGGGATGATACTATCCTTTTACGCTGTATGTGTGCTTCATGAGCTTGGTCACATCGCCGCACTGAGGCTTACAGGCAGAGAGCTTCGCTGCGTGGAGCTCTCATTCTTCGGGATAAGAATAACTTCAGCACCTGCGGCAGACATAAAGAGAGGTGCAGCAGTTCTGCTGAGCGGACCTGCTGTTAATCTTCTGCTGTATGCCTTTTTGCGCGCGGCGGACTGCTGCGGCAGGACTGCCGTGCTGAGCCTTGCCGCAGGTCTGTTCAATCTCCTGCCGCTCAGCTCCCTTGACGGCGGAGCTCTGCTCGATATGCTTGCCGAGGGCAGGATACACGAGCGGCAGTTCCGTGTCTGCCTCGGAGTTCTGAGGGCACTAACTGCGTTGGCGCTGCTCATGTATATTATCACGGAAATGCTCGCTAATGTTCCCCGTTGAAATATTCTGCATTGACAGCCATTGACATTTTTACGCCCGTGTGATAAAATAGTCTGAGAATCGATGTCCGTATCAGGTTACGCGCTTTTCTGCGCGTATTGAAACGGATATAACACGAGCTGCCACAGCCCGTTATCAGAGAGAATACAGGAGGGAACGAGAATGCTGACTTTTTCCACGCTTATTCAGGCAGTACCTGCAACGGGTGATAACTTCCCGGCTCAGAAGCTGCTCATCATCGGCGGTATCGCGGCTGCAGCAGCCGTCATAACCATAATTGCCGCTTTCTTCAGAAAAAACGACGACGATGACGAAGAATAAATATCAGCCAAGCCCCTCCGCATACCTTTTTATATAAAGTATGCGGAGGTGTTTTTTATGCTTTGCAGTCTTGAAGAGCTGCGCTCGAAGGAGATAATCGACCTCGGAACAGGTGAACGGCTCGGATATATCGACGATATCCGCTTCGATACCGATACATCCGAGGTCACAGCACTGGTGATATACGGCAGAAACAGGATGCTCGGATTTCTGCCGCGCGGTGACGACCTCGAGATCCCCTGCTCGGCAGTTGAGGTCATCGGAGAGGAAACCATTCTTGTCCGCTGCACCAATTCAGCATATCATACAAATATTCAGAGAAACAGGCTTGAAAGTTTGTTTGATTAAATTTTCGCCCAACCCCTTGCGGAAAAATAAGGAATGTGGTATAATATTAAAGCAATTCGCACGCACGCGTTTTCCCGGATTGGTGCGCCCGTCGGGCGTTGTCCGTGAGTCAAACCGTGCGGAGGATTATTATAACCAATTTTTAAGGAGGACTACACAATGTCAGTAGTTTCAATGAAGCAGCTCCTTGAGGCTGGCGTTCACTTCGGACACCAGACAAGACGCTGGAACCCCAAAATGGCACCGTACATCTTCACAGAGAGAAACGGTATCTACATCATCGACCTTCAGAAGACTGTAAAGAAGCTTGAAGAAGCTTATCTCTTCGTTCGTGACCTCAGTGCAGAGGGCGGCGAGGTTCTCTTCGTAGGTACAAAGAAGCAGGCCGGCGATTCCGTTAAGGAAGAGGCTACACGCGCAGGCGCACACTATGTAAATGCACGTTGGCTCGGCGGTATGCTCACAAACTTCAAGACCATCCAGACACGTATCAAGAGACTTGAGCAGCTCCACACAATGGAAGAGGACGGCACATTCAACCTCCTCCCCAAGAAGGAAGTTGTTAAGCTCAACCTTGAAATAGAGAAGCTTGAAAAGTTCCTCGGCGGTATCAAGACAATGAAGAAGCTCCCCGCAGCTCTCTTTATCGTTGATCCCCGCAAGGAAAAGATCGCTGTTGCTGAAGCTAAGAAGCTCGGTATCCCGATAGTTGCTATCGTTGATACAAACTGCGATCCTGATGAAGTTGACTACGTTATCCCCGGCAACGATGATGCTATCCGCGCTGTAAAGCTTATCGCAGGCACAGTTGCAAACGCTATCATCGAGGGCAGACAGGGCGGCGACGCTGTTGCTGAAGAGGCTCCCGCTGAGGAGACTGCTGAGGAAGACGCTGAATAAGCTGAATTCTGAATAATAAATGAATCAGATGTAGGGGACGGCGTCCTCGGCGTCCCTGACATTGTGCGGGCTGTCGGGGAAGTCAGCCCCTACAATTATTAATAAATGAATCGTATATAATAACAGGAGGTAATTACAATGGGTAAGGTATCTGTTGCAGAAATCAAGGAGCTTATGAAGTCCACAGGCGTTGGTATGATGGACTGCAAGAAGGCTCTCGAAGAAAATGACGGCGATATGGACAAGGCAATAGAGTTCCTCAGAGAAAAAGGACTTGCTACACAGGCTAAGAAGAGCGGCAGAGCTGCTGCAGAGGGCGTTGTTGCTGCAGTTGTTAACGGCAATGCAGGCGTGCTCCTCGAAGTAAACACTGAGACAGACTTCGCTGCCAATACAGACGACATCAGAAACTTCGTTGCAAACGTTGCAAATACAATCATCGAAAAGAATCCTGCTGACGTTGAGGCTCTCAAGAATATGCCTATCAGCGGCGGCAACGGCACAGTCGGCGAGGTACTCACAGAGCTCGCAGGCATGAAGATCCGTGAGAATATCGTTATCCGCCGTTTCGTAAGACTTGAAGGCAAGCTTGCTTCCTACATCCACAACGGCGGCAGCATCGGCGTTCTCGTTAAGCTCGATACAGACCTTTCTGCTGATGCAGTAGCTGCTATCGGTAAGGACGTTGCTATGCAGTCCGCAGCTCTCAATGCTCCTTATCTCTGCCGTGAGGACGTTCCTGCTGATGTTCTTGACAAGGAAAGAGAGATCATGATGGCTCAGATGGCTGAGGATCCCAAGATGGCTTCAAAGCCTGAGCAGGTTCGTGCAAAGATCGTTGAAGGCAAGATCGGCAAGTACTACACAGAGAACTGCCTCCTTGAGCAGGCATTTGTCAAGGATGACAAGCTCAGTGTTCAGGGTTATGTAGATGCAGAGGCTAAGAAGCTCGGCGGTTCTATCAAGATCACAGATGTTATCCGCTATGAGCGCGGCGACGGTATCGAGAAGAAGGAAGATAACCTCGCTGACGAAGTTGCAAACATGATAAAGAAGTAATTCCGTATACCAATTATGACGGCTCCCAGATGTGGGAGCCGTTTTTTACCTCAGCCCCCGAATGCTTTCTTTCAATGACAGCTTCCCCCTGTATAAGTCATCTTATATACTTTATTCTACCAAATTCGTCTCTTTTCGATATTGTTTACAAAATGTTTACTGATTTCGAGAATAATTTAGCACTTTCGGGGTTGAATTCAGATAGTATAGGTGATATAATTATTATATCCAAAATATTCAGTGATACCAGAATTAAAGGTGGTGAGATTGATGCTTAACGGACATAAGGTCGTTTCTTTATGTACATCAAGACTTAATGATGTAGACAATATCAAATTTATCATGGAGCTTAATAACGGACTAAAGGACCTCAACGCCCTTATGTTCATATATAACATCAATACCGACCTCTACTGGAGCGATGATAATATCCGTGCGGACTCTACTGTTTTCAGCCTCATTGATTTCGCAGTTACCGACGTTGTCATTATCATGTACGAGCGGATCAAAAACAAATCTCTGAGCGCAAAGATAATCAAAGCAGCACAGCAGCATAACGTTCCTGTCATCATAGTTGACGGAGTCTATGAAGGCTGCACAAGTATATGCTTCGACTACAAAAAAGGCTTTGAAGAGGTAGTCCGCCATGTGATAGAGTTCCACGGAGCCAGAAATCCGCATTTTCTCGCCGGCATCAAGGGCAACGTCTTTTCCGACGACCGCATGGATGCCTTTAAAAAGGTAATAGAAGAAAACGGCATAAAATTCACCGAAGATATGGTAAGCTACGGCGATTTCTGGTCAAAACCCGCCCGTGAGGCAGTGGAAGCTCTGCTTGCATCAGGCAAGGTGCCCGATGCAATCATCTGTGCGAATGACATAATGGCGATAAACGCCTGCTCAGTGCTGTTCAAGCACGGCTATAACGTCCCCGATGATGTAATAGTCACAGGATTCGACGGCATTGAAGAGATAAATCTCACCATACCGCGTGTGACCACAAGCTACTGTGGTTCTGCCGCAACAGTCCCGACAATAATCGAGGCACTGGATGTACTGTTTGAAAATGGTAACCACATAGAATACTATTCAGTGGATCCCAAGCTGATGATCAACAATTCCTGCGGCTGCGACCACATCAATGAAAAGCTGCGCGATGACATAATCAGGAGCTTCAACGACCGCTTCTACCGCTATCAGGACGATAATATCGTGCTTGCCAACATTGCTGAGAGTATGCAGACAAGCAGCAATATAGTCGAATGTGCCTGCAGACGCTTCGACGACGCCATCAAGGATATGACCTGCATTATCAATAAGGACTGCATAAACGGCACGAAAAATTACTTTGCAGGAAACAGACGTAAAAACTTTGCTGACGAGATGTTCCTGTTTTTTGACAATGACCTCGATTCATCGGGACAGCACATTTTCAAGCGCAGGGATATTGTCCCAAACCTCGACAGTATAATCAGTATCGGCAATCCGCTTATCTTCAATGTAATCTCCTATCTGAACATTCCTCTCGGTTATGTATGCTTCCACTTCAGCGACTACAGTATTGTGGATTACTGCAAGATACCTCAGATCGTCAACACTCTCGGAAGCGGTATCGGCGGATTTGTAAATATGCAGTATCAGCTTTACCTTACTAACCGTATCGAAAAAATGTACAAGTACGACTCCCTCACGGGATTGTACAACCGTCTCAGCTTCAACAATGAATTTGAACAGCGCAAACGTACCCTTGGCAGTAAAAAGTATCCGATAACCGTCATTCTTGCCGATCTCGACGGACTCAAATATATCAATGACAACTACGGTCACGGCGCAGGAGACAATGCCATCCGCACAGTTGCAACAGCTCTGAAGGAGTCCGCTCCCGAGGATGCACTGTGTGTACGCTTCGGCGGAGACGAAATGCTTGCAGTAATTACAGGCGAATGTGATCCCGAACAGATAAAAAGCGACATCAACCGCCGCTTGCGGAACTACAACTCCACCGAGTGCAAGCCGTATCTTATTGCGGCAAGTGTCGGCATATTCTGCACAGATTCCACGCAGAACACGGACTTTGAACTGCTTGTCAAAGAAACAGATGTGAATATGTATGCAGAAAAAATGGCAAAGCGCGGACAAAAAGTATAATAAGGCTGAAATGGCTGTTGAGTTACTCGACAGCCATTTTTATGATTTATCGTGTATAACAAATTTTAACATTAAGCAGAATATGTCAGTTAATAAGTACTATATATCATTGAAACACATGAAAAGATGCTATATAATGTAATCATGGGAAATGGGGATGCAGAATGTGAAATCACACATTCTCTCCCACGCTATCATTGAGCCGCAAAATACGGCACATTATGGAGGGATTGATCATGATAAACTCTTTATTCGCAAAGAGGACAGCTGCGGCAGCATTTTCCGCAGTAATGGCTGCTTCCGCAGCAACAGGAACACTGGCAGACACATTATTCTATACCCCCACCAATACGGCTATGACAGCC
The DNA here is from genome assembly GCA_024403935.1 of Ruminococcus sp. GTDB lineage: Bacteria > Bacillota > Clostridia > Oscillospirales > Ruminococcaceae > Ruminococcus. Next base: position 59,668 of record JAKSQV010000002.1, read on the forward strand.
GACGCAGCTGAAAGCAGCGTAAAGGTGCTTTCAGCTGTGGGATACTTTGAGGGAATGTATGCAACATGGTCATCTGTATCCGGAGCTTCAGGATACAATGTCTACGTTGACGGCAAGAAATCAGATTCAATGCTCATCAGGCAGTATTCAGGCTACATGAGAGCAGATGCGGTTGGTCTCAAGGCAGGAAGCCACACTATGAAGATAGTCCCCATCATCAACGGAAACGAGGACGGCTCAAAGGCTGCTCAGACAAGCGCAACTGCAACTGCCCACAAGCGTGAAGGCTTCGGCTTCAAGAACGGCACTTCATCAGGCGCGTACAATGACGACGGTACTCTCAAGAGCAACGCCACTGTCATCTATGTCACAAACGCCAACAAAGACACCATCTCAGTCTCACTTCCTGACAAAAAGGGCGTGAATACCACTCTTACCGGCGTTCAGAACATTATTCTCGGACTCAAGAGCAACACTAAGGTCGGACCTGTATGTATCAGATTCATCGGCAATATCACTGATCCTTCTGTTCTCACAAAGGGCGACCTCTACGTTGATACTGTCACCTGTGGTCTTACGATCGAGGGTATCGGCAGCGATACAACATTCAACGGCTTCGGTCTTGTACTGAAGAATACCTCAAACTGTGAGGTCCGCAATATCGGTTTCATGAACTGCAACAGCTCCGAGGGTGATGACTGCGGACTCCAGCAGGGCAACAACCACATCTGGGTACATAACTGCGACTTCTTCTATGGTGATGCAGGCTCTGATGCCGACCAGAAAAAGGGCGACGGCGCACTCGATACCAAGAAATCAACATACGTTACACACTCCTTCAACCACTTCTGGGATAACGGCAAATCCAACCTTCAGGGCATGAAGGACGAAACGACCAGCAACTACATCACATATCACCACAACTGGTATGACCACTCTGATTCACGTCATCCCCGTATCAGGACCTGCTCGGTACACTGCTACAACAATTACTTCGACGGCAACGCTAAATATGGCGTAGGCGTAACAATGGGAGCTTCCTGCTTCGTTGAGAACAATTACTTCCGCAACTGCCCGAATCCGATGCTCATCTCCATGCAGGGCAGTGATATCGCGGGCGGCGGTAAGGGCACATTCTCAAGCGAGGACGGCGGTGTTATCAAGTCGTTCGGCAACTATATGACAGGTCAGAAGGCTTATGTCACCTACCAGCAGAACAACACCGAATTTGACGCTTATCAGGCTTCATCACGCAATGAAAAGGTCCCCTCAAATGCAAAGGCAAAGCAGGGCGGCACTACATACAACAACTTCGATACCGATTCAAACATAATGTACAGCTATTCTGCCGACAGTGCAGAAAGCGTTCCTGCCATCGTTACGGCAGGTGCAGGACGTGTTGACGGCGGAGATTTCAAATGGCAGTTCAACAACTCGGTTGACGATGCAAGCTCCGACGTCAATGAGGCACTCAAGAGCGCACTTGTAAGCTACAAGGATAAGATAACTGCTATCGGAAGCGGTTTCAGAGAGGACAATACTCCTCCCCCTTCAACAACGACAACTCAGTATCAGCCGCCGCAGACCACAACAACTCTGACGACTGTTACCGATATTCAGACAACAACAACTACATCTCAGGGCGGCACGTTTACTCCTCCTGCAAGCAGTGACAGGTCTCCGTTCACGGGAGACAAGGTCATCTACGCATCCCCTAACGGCGGCGGTGACGGTAAGTCAGTATACTCACCCACAGATGCTCTTACAGCGATAAAGAATGTGCAGGCAGGAGGTTTCATTTACCTCCTGGAAGGCACCTACAAATACACGGATACCATCAATATTGAGGAGTCCAACGCAGGCACACAGGGACAGTACAAGACTATTGCAGCGTTCCCCGGAGCAAAGGTAAAGTTTGACTTCACAGGACAGGCTGTAAGCTCCTCTGCAAGAGGCTTTGTGCTTGACGGCAGCTACTGGCACTTCTACGGCTTCACAATAGCCAATGCAGGCGATAACGGTATGCTTCTGTCAGGAGACAACAACATCATTGAGATGATGATATTTGAAAACAATCAGGACACAGGTCTTCAGATATCCAGACTCAACAGCTCATACAGCTCTATTGCACAGTGGCCTTCAAACAACCTCATAAAGAACTGCACAGCACGCAACAACTGTGATGATGCGACTATGGAAAACGCAGACGGCTTTGCTGCAAAGCTTACCTGCGGAGAAGGCAACGTATTTGACGGCTGTATCTCATACAACAACTCTGATGACGGCTGGGACCTCTACGCCAAGACTGAAACCGGCCCCACGGGCGTGGTAACTATCAAGAACTGTATCGCCTTCCGCAACGGATTTACTGAAAACGGCAAGGGCTACGGTGACTGCGACGGAAACGGCTTCAAGCTCGGCGGCGGCGGTGTCGGAACACGCCACGTCATCACCAACTGCCTCGCATTTGAGAATCTCAACTGCGGATTCACTGACAACAATAACCCTCTCTTCGGCGAAATGAAGGACTGCACCGCATACAACAACGGTATCGGCGGCAAGGGCAAGGCGAATTACTTCGTATACAGATGTGCGGCTAACGCAAACATCCAGAACGTTCTCACCTACTACAATACAAGCAGAGTGTCAAAGACAAATGCCGCAGGAATAAAAGTCGCCAACGACAAGTTCAAGGGCGTTGTCAAGAATTCCCTCTACTACAACTCAAAGTATTATTACAACTCGGGTTCATTCAACGCAGACGGCACTCAGCCGAAGGTCGGCAATATCGTTACACCTTCCGACAATGACTTCATAACACTCAACGTTCCTGCTATGGGTACAGACTTCCACACAGCATGGAGAAATACAGACGGCTCACCCAAGCCCGCAGGCTTTGCAGAGACCAACGGCACATACAAGAGTCTTGGTTACCACATGGCATCAGGCATATCTCAGAACACAGCTCCTGCTGTATATGCTGACGGTCAGTGGACACCTCCCGCAACTACGACTTCCACTACTACCACAACCGAAACTACTACAACCGAAACTACTACAACTACAACTTCAGAGACTACTTCTGCACCCATCGGATCACTTATCGGTGATGCAAACCTTGATAACAAGGTAAGCGTATCTGATGCCGTAGCTATCCTCCAGTATATAGCCAACAAGGATAAGTACCCTCTCACAGACGTGGCTGTTGACAATGCCGATGTATATGCAAGAGGCGATGGTGTTACTGCAAGAGATGCTCTCTCAATACAGAGACTCGATGCAGGAATAATCTCATCACTTCCTGAGGTATAAGCGGCAAGTCTCCGCGAAACATGCCAACTCCAAGAATATAATGAGCGGCGAGTCGCCGCTGACAGTTTCGCGGCTTACCGATTCAGAACGGAGACTTCTCTCCGCGTATCATGCCAACTCCAAGAATATAATGAGCGGCGAGTCGCCGCTGACGGTTTCGCGGCTTACCGATTCAGAACGGAAACTTCTCTCCGCGTATCATGCCAACTCCAAGAATATAATGATATAAGAAAAGGGGAACTCTTCGGAGTTCCCCTTTTCTTTATGTATTACTGAAGTGCAGCTTTAAGTGCATCAATTCTGTCTGTCTTTTCCCACGCAACGCCAAGGTCCTCACGTCCCATGTGACCATACGCTGCAAGCTGTCTGTACTGAGGCTTCCTGAGACCGAGCATTTTGATTATTGCCGCAGGTCTGAGGTCAAACACCTTTGATACAGCCTCTGAGAGCTTATCCTCATCGACCTTGCCTGTACCAAATGTATCAACAAGTATCGAAATGGGCTGTGCTACACCGATAGCATAGGAGAGCTGTACCTCACACTTGTCGGCAAGTCCTGCTGCAACGATATTCTTTGCAATATATCTTGCAGCATAAGCAGCACTGCGGTCAACCTTCGTCGGATCCTTACCGCTGAATGCACCGCCGCCGTGACGTGAATATCCGCCATAGGTATCAACGATGATCTTTCTTCCCGTAAGACCGCTGTCGCCCTGAGGTCCACCAACAACGATACGTCCTGTGGGATTGATGTATATCTTTGTATTCTCGTCCATAAGCTCTGCCGGTATCACCTCGCGGATAACAACATCCTCAATGTCACGTCTTATCTGCTCAAGCGATACATCAGCCGAATGCTGCGAGGATACTACAACAGCATCCACACGAACAGGTTTGCCGTTGTCATACTCGACAGTGACCTGTGACTTGCCGTCAGGACGGAGATAGCGAAGTGTGCCGTCCTTTCTCACCTCAGTGAGACGGAGAACGAGCTTATGTGCAAGAGAAATAGGCAGCGGCATAAGCTCGGGAGTTTCATTGCATGCATAACCGAACATTATACCCTGATCGCCTGCACCATTGGAAAGTCCGTCACTGTCGCTGTTCTGCTCACGGTACTCAAACGCCTCATCTACGCCCATAGCGATGTCGGGAGACTGTTCATCGATAGAAGTGAGCACCGAGCAGGTATGTGCATCAAAGCCGTACTTTGCTCTGTCATATCCGATATCTGTGATGACCTGACGTACTATTGCAGGTATGTCAACTCTTGCCTTTGTGGATATCTCACCCATGCAGAGCACCATACCCGTAGTGACAACAGTCTCGCACGCAACACGTGAGTTTTCGTCCTGCTCAAGCATTGCATCGAGGACAGCGTCAGAGATCTGGTCGCATATTTTGTCAGGATGTCCCTCTGTGACCGATTCGGAAGTGAAAAAAAACTTACTCATATTTATACCTCCAAAAAAACTTCCTTATCAGAGTACAATGAAAAAGCGCGTCCCAAAAAGACGCGCATTCTGAACCTTGTTCATGCTCCTCATCTTTCGGTATACACCGCAGGATTTAGCACCTTGAATATCAGGTTGCCGGGCTTCACAGGACCTGTTTCCTCCGCCGCTCTTGATAAGGTATGCATATATTATACTACACCGACAGGATTTTGTCAATACCTATCGAAAAAAGAAGACTCAGATAGTTAACGACCGCAAACACCAATTTCATCTCAGTTCTTTTTTCTGTAGCCTGTCGGAGTTTCACCGACTATTCTCTTGAACTGCCGCATGAAATGCTCCTCGTTGTCATATCCGCACATAGCCGCGACCTGAGAAACCGTACAGGAAGTCTCACTGAGGATCTCCTTAGCCTTTTCTATCTTGCCGTTGATGACATCGGTCATACATGACACACCGAACACCTCACGGTAGACGTGCTGAAAGTACGATCTTGACATACTCACATCCGCCGCCATAAGGTCAACGTTCCATTTCTTCTGTGGATTCCTGTAAATTTTCTCACGCAGCTCTACAAGGAGATTGTAATGCGGCTCGACAGTTGAAGACTGGCATATTTCTCGCGGACGGCACTGCTCGTCCGCCTTGAAAAGCAGTGTTTTCAGCATTACATCTGTAATTTTCAGCCTGTGACTGTTCATTGAGTAAAACTCGGATGTGATGTTCCGCATAAGCTCGTCAATAAAGTCAGTATCAGCAAAACGCAGCGGCAGATTGAAGATCAGCTCAAGCGACTCAAAGAACTCACTGTCACCTTCCGCGTCAAAAACCAGCCAGTTACAGACAAGGCTGCTGTCGGCTGCGGCATAATCGACCTCACAGCTCCCGTCATAGATAATGAGCGTATTTTCAGGAAGAACAGCTTTTCTGCCGTCAAATCCGAAGCAGATCCTGCTCTTGGCAAGCACAATAAGAAACACTCCTGCTTCTGTGCCGCGGTGGAAACTGTAACCGCTGTCATATACCGAGCCGTAGCCCGATGCGCGAATGTTCACCTGCCGTTCCCTCCTTCTGCAATAAACCGCCATTCTATGCTTTTCCAGTGATCTCCTGCGTAGTCTATCCCTACACGCGGAGCCGTTTTTATTTTCGGACGGTAGCCATCGTCCTCTATCCAGATACGTTCATTGCACGAAACAGGCTCTCCGTTGAAGCTTCCGTCAATCTGCATGAACTTTGTCAGCTTTGCAGGACCGTCATGTATCTCGCCTGCCCTTATCAGAACTCCCTGCGGCTGACCGTCCTCTCCGGTTATCACGTTCATGAGCCAGTGCATCCCATAGCAGAGATAGACATATATCCTGCCGCTTTTTCCGTAAAGCAGCTCTGTCCGCGGAGTTCTTCCCTTTGAGGCATGGCAGCCCTTGTCCTCCTCACCGCGGTAAGCCTCTGTCTCGGCTATCCGCTCACGAAGCTCACTGCCGTCAGACAGCCTGCGTACAAGCACCTTTCCCACAAGGTCAGGAGCGACATCAAGCACATCCCTTTCAAAAAAATCGTCTGTCAGCTTCATACTCTCATACTCTGTTCAAGCTCGGTATCGGGCTTGACGAAGGCGGTTTTGTAATTTGTAAATATGACCTTGCCGGGCTTTGCTCCCGAAGGCTTTTTCACATAACGTGCAAGGCAGTAGTCCACAGGAACAAGCGTGGAATTGCGTCCCTTACTGTTTACAGCCGCAATGACAGCCGCCTCCTCGATAGTCTTGTCAGGCGGAGTCTCGCCGCCAGTAACAATGATAACGTGAGAACCTGTAATAGTCTGTGTATGGAGCCATATATCGGTCTTTTCGGCAAATCTGAGTGTAAGCTGGTCATTCTGGCAGTTATTCCTGCCGACAAGAATAGTGTACCCGTCCGACGACCTGTACTCTATCGGAGGAAGTGCCTTCGGAGGCTTGCCCTTGCTTCCGCCCGAACGGATATAGCCCTGTCCGATAAGCTCAAGCCTGAGCTGTACTATGTCATTCTCGGACTCTGCTCGCGTCAGCGCATCGAATACGCTGTCAAGGTACTGAAGCTCCTCATTTCCCTTTTCGATCTGTCCGGCAAGCTTCTCCTCAGCCGTCACGCACTTCTTGTATTCCGCGTAGAAACGCTGAGCATTCTGTGCGGGAGTTTTGCGGACATCGAGCTCTATCCTGACAGTCGGAGAGCCCTCCTCATAGAAATTCTCGACCTCAGCAGAACTGTCGCCCTTCTGTATGCGATAGATATTCGCTGAGACAAGGTCGCCCCACAGCTTGAAGCTGTCCTTGTCGGCACAGGCTGCAAGCTCCTGCTGCTGTACGGAAATGCGGCGCGTGATGCGCTCAATGAGGTTCACAATGAGCTTGAACAGGTCGTTGGCACGCTGCTTGGTACGTGCAGCACGGTCACGCTCGTAATAGAAATAATCGAGAAGCTCTGATGCGGAGGCAAGCTCCTTTGTCAGCATGAGCGTGCCATACTGATTGAGCCGTATGAACGAAAAGTCCTTGAGCATGCCATCCTTATCAGCAGCAGCGCAGAAGCAACATTCGCCGTCGGTAAGCTGTCCGCGTGTACGTTTTATAGCAAAGAGCAGGCGATCAAGGCAGTCTCCCTCCACAGTGTCGCTGCGGAGCTCGGCTCCCCTGCCGGCAAAGAAAGTCCACTCACGCGCAAGAACGGGTGAAATACCCTCAAATACGCGGATAAGTGCCTTTGAAAGCTCTGCCGGCTGAACTTCACGCAGCCTTGCAGTGATCTCATCCGGCTCGGCTGTAAGGAAATTCAGCCTGTCGTCACGCGGCGGAAGTGTATACCTCATTCCCGGGAGCACCATACGTTCACGCGACATATCCTCATCAACACGCTTGATGCTGTCGATGACCCTGCCCTCGTGGTCGATGACGATAAGATTTGAGCACCTGCCCATTATTTCGCAGGCAAGAGTAACTGTCACGACATCGCCGAGCTCGTTCACGCACTCGAAATCGAGAAAGAGAATTCGTTCAAGTCCATCCTGCCGCACAGCAAGGAGCTTTCCGCTTCCGAGACGCTTTCGCAGAAGCATACAGAACATAGGCGGCGTTTGCGGATTATCGACCGATTTCTCGGTGACGTGTACCCTCGCACTTCCGGCATTTGCCGATATATAAAGCTTTCTGCTGCCATCGCGTGTGCGTATGGAGATGATGACCTCCTCGCGTGAGGGCTGGTGTATCTTCTCGATACGACCGCCGACAAGCGGCTGAAGCTCATTTTTTACTGCGTACAGAAATGCTCCGTCCAGAGCCATAGTATCAATCCTTTACATTAAGTTTTTGCCGATATAGTCCAACAGCGGCTTCCGCACAATGAGACTGCGGTTGTCACGAAACCACAGATATGACTCACGCAAGCCTGTATCGAACTGCGTGACCTGCGGCATAAGCCTGCTCATCTCCGCTACGTCGAGAACATACTCATAATCGTAGAACGGAAAGTAACTGCGCTGCGGCACCTCTGCTCCCACAAAACGCAGCTCAGGCTCTTTGCCGAGAACGCCGTAGCAGAGGCGCACCCACTCCTCAATGCTGACAGTATCGGGATTTCCGACATTTAAGATGTGCTGCTCCGGCTTATGCTCAAGGATAAGCTCCATAAAGCGGCACAAATCGGTGATGTTGAAGAACTGGAGCCGCATACGTCCGTCCTTCGGCACAAAGAACGGTCTGCCTTCCTCCGCGCATTCTAAGACAAACGCTTCGCGGTAGAGATTGTTCATCGCGCCGTAAAGATACGGCGGCCGCAGTATATAGGCATTCTCAACATTGCTGCCAAGCCATTTCTCAGCGGCAAGCTTGTCTGTCCCGTATGTCCCCCATATCGAATTTGCTCCGCACTCCATATCCTCGCAGAACGGCTGAGGCAGAGTCTCGGGGTAGACCGCGCTTGAGCTGATGAAAACGTAGCTTCCGAAGTCCCCGAGGGCTTCGTTCAGCGTGCGTACATCATTTTCATTGTATGAGGTCACGTCGAGCACGGCGTCGAAGCTGTGCTTTTTCAGCGTGTCTCCGAGTGAATACCTGTCTGCACAGATATGCCTGACATTCGGGGACTGCGGCTTGCTTCCGCGGTTAAGCACCCAGACCTCGTGACCTTTCTTAGCAAAGTATTCGGCAGTATATCTGCTTGCAAAAACAGTACCGCCTGTGACCAGAATCTTCATCATAAGCTTATCATTTCCTGCGATATGTCAGGACTTCAAAATCCGCTTGAGTTGTCAGCGTTTCAAGCGACTCCAGACGTTCCTGTTCAGTCCTGCCTGTTTTGTAGTAATACGGTGTCATAGAAAAAAGGCTGCGGATATCTTCCTTCTCGGTAAGCTCCATTGTAAAGCTCACGCGTCGCACGCCTATATGCTTGAAACCGTCCAGCTCATAGGGCTTTACCTCGTTTTTATACGGAGTATCATATATTGCCTTTTTCAGCTCCCAGAGGTGATTTTCAGACGGGATAGCCATTATCATGATGCCGTCTTCTTTCAACACGCGGGTATACTCTCCGCCGCAGTAGGGCGCGAACATCGTAACGAGCAGGTCGCAGCTCCTGTCCGCAACAGGAAGATGAAACACGCTTGCAGCCGCAAAACTGACTGATCTGTCGCGCTTTGCAGCATATTCGACAGCCACCTTTGAGATGTCGATACCGAACATCTTCACCGCAATATCCGACCTGTCAAAAGCTGCTTTCATGCTTGAGGTATAGTAGCCCTCACCGCAGCCAGCGTCAAGAACGGCGCTCCAGTTTTCCGCATATTTCAGTGCTTCATCGCAAACGGCACTGCACAGCGGCAAATAACAGCCTTTATCAAGGAAGTCACGGCGAGCCTTCACCATAAGCTTATTGTCACCGTGAACTGCTTTTCCAATATGCTTCGAGAGAAGCAGATTAACATAGCCGCTCCGTGCAATATCGAAGCTGTGGCTCTTTGAGCAGATATAACTTTTCCCTGTATTTTCAAGCATTGCGCCGCAAACAGGGCATACAAACACACTCATCTTCTCACCTCAGAGATACTCACACGGATCAACGGAGCTCTCCGCTGTTTCAATGTCAAGCTGTGGGAATCTCTCCTCAAGAACACGTCGGAATTCCCATATCATCGGGTTTTCCGTATGGAAATGGCCGCATTCGAATACAGACACTCCATAGTCCTCAGCCGAAAGCCATGCATCGTGCTTGATTTCACCTGTAACATAGGTGTCGCAGCCCTTTTCTGCCACATCGGCAAGGAATGAACCGCCTGCACCTGTACAGAAGGCAACCTTTTTCACTGTCCCGGCTCCTGCTGAAACACGGATATGCTTACAGCCAAAAAAGCTTTTCAGAACTTCAGCAAATTCTGCCGCCGAAACACTCTCTGCCAGATCACATACATAGCCGCATTCTTCGGAGTTGATATACTCAGGCTCACCATCAAAACCGAACCTGCTTCTCAGCTCTCTGAGGATAAGTCCGTTGGTGCCTGACGGCGACTTGTCAACATTGGTGTGCAGACAGATCGCGGAGATATTGTTCCTGATGAGTTGGTACACAGGCATTTCACTGCTGACGGAACTGAGCGGAGAAAAAATAACAGGGTGGTGTGAAACCATGAGATCAGCGGATTTTATTGCGGCTTCCCTGACAGCACGCTTGTCGATGTCAAGAGTGACAAGCACTTTGCGGCAGTCACCTCCCGCATTAACAAGGAGTCCCGAATTGTCCCATTTTTCCTGAATGCCGAACGGATACAAGCTGTTAAGGCAGGTGCATATCTCATCCAGCGGAACACTTCCTGCCCCGTTTTCGAGCTTATATGCAAGAGCATGATAGTGTACTGCCTCGCCCTGCCTGCCCGACTTCATCAAAGCAGCACTCACCTTCTCCATCTGTGAGGCTTCGTGGGAACGGTATCTCCTGCCCATTTCGTCATCATCGGCAAAGAAGCCGTATCTCGCCTCAAATTCGGTAAGGCAGCGTGTTTCACCGCTGACCACAGCGCGCATAACTACATATATCTTGTCTCCGTCTTCAACAGCACACTCCTCGGTTATCTTCAAACCGAGCTCATAAACAGCCCTGCGAAGATACTCAGGCTTAGTCATCGGCTGGAGCACCCAGCTCAGACCTGCGGAACATCTGCCTGATTCCAGAGCATTGCTGATAATTGCTGCAATGGTCTCGCCTCCCATACCTGCAATTACAACGTCACTGACACCGTCGAGCGGAACGCTGGCAAGTCCGTCGGACAATACAAGCTCCACCTTATCAGCCACACCAAGCCTCTCGACAGTTCGGCGGGCGGAATCAAGCGGTCCCTCCTTGATGTCAGAGGCAATTACCCGTCTGCACTTCTCTGACCGTATCAACTCTGCCGCAAGAAGCGCGTGGTCAGTGCCTACATCGCACACTATCCCCTCGCCGCCTACAAGGTCAAAGCACGTCTGCAATCTGGTATCGAGCATAGAAAAACCTCCGCTAATCAAAAAATCAGGCAAGTACAGTTCAGGGTATCCGAAAGCTCCAGAACAAAGAAAAGCTCCCGGACCGTCCGAACGATACCTGCCACAAAAATTTCGGCGTGCCGAAGCCCGACACGCCGCGCTTGAACTATTAAATTACTCCTCTGAATTGAGCTTTGCAAAGCAATCGCTGCAATATACAGGTCTGCCGTCCTTGGGCTCGAAAGGCACCTTAGCCTCTCCGCCGCAGGTTGCGCAAACACCTGTGTACATAACGCGCTCTGCTCTGCCTGCATTCTTTCTTGCATCGCGGCAAGCCTTGCAGCGCTGGGGCTCATGTGTGAGACCTTTTTCTGCGTAAAATTCCTGTTCGCCTGCTGTGAATACGAACTCGTTTCCACAATCCTTGCAGACTAATGTCTTGTCTTCGTACATTTTTTATACCTCGCTTATAATATTTGGACCACGAGTCGGGCTCACACCGACACCTTTGATAAACAACGCTCTTGAATTAAGCTACCCGGCCATATTCTGGTCTGCTATACAGCAGTACACACTTTATTTAAGATACAAACGTATCTTCCGCCTTGCTCTCTGCATGGCATTATCAACGGATTTCTCGGATATCCCGAGCCTTTCCGCAGTTTCCTTATAACTTGCTCCTCTTATCACCGAATCGAACACCTGACGCTCTGTTGCGGAAAGCTCAGAATCAACAGCGTGCCATAGTTCTGAGAAGAACTCCTTGTTCATATAAATGCTCTCAGGAGTTTCGCTCTCGGAGAAAACCTCATCATTCAGGTCATCAATATCTTCGCACACTGCAGGGACCTTTGATTGTCTTGAACGGACGGAACGCATCCGATTCACAATACAGACCTCCGCAAAGGTTGCGAACTTCGCATTTCTGCTCGTATCAAACGACATTATCGCCTTGAGCAGAGCCATCAGCCCCTCCTGACAGAGGTCATCGCGGTCGGACTCAGAAGCGGAATACACAGCCGCCTTGATAAAGATAAGCTTGGTAAAGCGAAGTATCAGAGCCTCGCACGCGAGCTTATCGCAAGCGGCTCTTTCCGCGAGCTCCTCGTCGTTCATACCGCCGTATACATTGACATTATCAAGCAATTCTTCCACCGACGATCTCCTTGCGGTAAGATGAGCACAAAACAAAGATGTGAGGCGGTCCTTGTGATGACAGGACCGCCGTCACAGTTGTGATCTTAATAATCCTTTGCAGCTTCTTCCTCAGCAGCCTTCAGAAGATCAGACATATCAAAACTGAAGTTGTTCTTCTTTGAAGCAGCCTTTGTTTCAGCAGCATTGTTATTGCTGGGGTTGGCATTGTTATGAGCAGGCTTGCTGTTATTGCTAAATGAGCCGCCGTTGTTGTACGAGCCGCCCGACACTCTTGCAAAAGCCTCATCTGCAGCAGCCGCCTTAGCAGCATTGTTTGCATTGTTATTTGAACGGCTGACAGGCTCCTTGACCTCGGGAGTCTCAAGAAGTGCTGCAGTACCGAGAGATACCTTTGCAGCCTCAAATTCAGCCTGGGGAGCCTCAGCTCTCTCAATAGTAGCCTTATCTTCGGGCTCGATAGAATTACGAGCCTCACCGATAAGATTCTGTGCCTCGTTCATCTTGTCTGTAGCCTGACTTGTAAGTCTTGCCATAGAATCCTTGATATCAGAGAACTTTGTATTAACGCTCTCGATCTCATTGATGAGCATGAGACGTACAGTAGATGACATAGCGTTTATCTTATCAGCTCTTGTATTAGCATCGTCAACAGTATTCTTTGCCTGAGCGTTAGCTTCCTTGATAGCCTTCTCAGCAGCAATATTAGCCTTTGCAACTGTCAGCTCGGCAGTCTCATTAGCTTCCTTGACGGTCTTCTCAGCAGTAATATTTGCTTCCTTGATTGCCTTATCAGCGTTGATCTGTGCCTCAGCAACAACTCTGTCAGCCTTCTCCTTGGCATCTCTTGTTGTGATCTCAGCATCGATCTCAGCCTGCTTCTTGAGTGCGTCAACAGTTTTCTGAGCCTCTGCGAACAGAGTACCCATCATTGCAGCAGGATTATTTGCATTTGCCTTGAGTTCAGCAATTTCCTTATTGAGGTTTGTGATCTCCTCATCCTTCTTTGCAACTGCTTCAGAAACAGCATTTTCCTTAGCCTTTGTAAGGTCAGCGATCTTGCTTTCGTTATCGGAAGCTTCCTTGATCTTGGCTTCGAGCTCAGCGGACTTAGACTTGAGATCAGCATTAAGCTTTTCGATCTCCTGCTTAGCCTTTGCAAGCTCAGCCTCAGCAGCAGGATTTCCTGCAGGTGCAGCATTAGATGCAGCCGGCTTATCAGCGGCAGCCTTCTCAGCAGCAGCGAGCTTATCGTTTGCTGTTTTGAGCTGGTCTCTGAGAGAATCAATTTCCTTCTTGGCAGTTTCAAGAGCAGCAGTAACCTGTGCATTTGCAGCAGCACCGGCAGGTGCAGCAGCAGGAGCAGCCTTTTCAGCGGCAGCAAGCTTATCATTTGAAGCCTTGAGCTGATTTCTGAGAGAGTCGATCTCCTTCTTTGCAGCTTCAAGAGCAGCCTGAGCCTGAGCATTCATCTGTCCGTTTCCGGCAGCGGCAGCAGCAGCAGGTGCAGCACCGCCAGCCTTGAGCTGAGCAATGATCTTTTCGCTCTCGTCGACTTTTTTCTGGAGTTCTTCGTTCTCCTTCTTTGCAGCTCTGAGAGCATTATTTGAAGCATTGAGCTTCTCCTGAAGGTTCTCGACCTGATTTCTGTAAGTAATAAGTTCCTGCGGGTCGGCGGGACCGTTTTCCTTAGCTGCCTTGAGTTCCTCTTCAAGGTTTGAAATTTTTGTGTTTAATTCGTCAAGATAGGTAAGTACGTCTTCTTTGACAAATCCTCCACCGATCTTGGTGGTTCGTAATACGGTTGGTTCGTCCATGGTTCACTCCGTTCCCCGCAGCAAGTGCGGAATAAATTTAAGGTATAATACGCCTTGTAATAATTATATCACATTCCAATTTTCAATTCAACCATTAAAATGTAGAATTTTTTAGTTGATTTTAGTGCAATTTACTATATTAATTAAGCAGGAACGGAAAAATAAGCGGCTGCACAAGCTGTGTGCAGCCGCAAACGTATCTCTGTGATTCAGTTGCCGAGGATCTTGAGGATATCGTCAAGATCATAATCAGTGCTGGATGAAACAGGCTTGGGATCGCTGGCACCAAGTCCAAGGCCGTCAATAAGAGGATTATCGATCTGGATTATGTCATCGAGTTCGCTTGCGCCCTCTTCACCGAGAGTATCATCAACAGGCATATCAGTATCATCAAAGCCTGCTGCAATAACCGTAATTGTCATCTCATCCTGCATATCCTCCTTGAATGCAGTACCGAAGATGAACTCAACACCATCAGCAGCTGTATCTGTGATCATCTTTGTTGCCTCATCAACATCAGCAGAAAGAACATCCTCTGACATAGCGATATTGATAAGGAGTCTCTTTGCACCCGAGATGGATGTCTCAAGCAGCGGGCTCGAAATAACTGCATTTGCAGCTTCCTTTGCCTTCTCCTTGCCGGAGCCGTGACCGATAGCCATGTGAGCGTATCCTGCGCCTCTCATGATAGTGGAAACGTCGGCAAAATCGAGGTTTATGTATCCTTCCTCAACAATGAGGTCTGAAATGCTCTTTACACCTGTCTTAAGAACGTCATCCGAAAGTGAGAACGACTGCTTCATTGTAAGCTGCTGCTTACCATCGAGAAGCTTTTCGTTAGGGATAACGATAAGTGAATCGACGTACTTTCTGAGCTCAGCAATACCTTTTTCAGCCTGAGCCATTTTCTGCTCTCTCTCAAAGAGGAAGGGCTTTGTTACAACAGCAACAGTAAGTATATCCATTTCCTTGGCGATCTTTGCAACAACGGGAGCTGCGCCTGTACCTGTTCCGCCGCCCATACCTGCTGTGATAAAGATCATATCAGCGCCCTTGAGATGAGCTTCGATCTCGTCTCTGTTTTCTTCAGCACTGCGCTGACCGATCTCAGGCTTGTTGCCTGCACCTCTGCCCTCTGTGAGCTTGGTGCCTATCGGGATTCTTGTAGTCGCCTTGGATTTCTTAAGAGCTTTAGCGTCAGTATCGATAGCGATGTACTCGATATCATTGACACCTGAATCTACCATGCAGTTAACAGCGTTTCCACCGCCGCCGCCGACACCTATGACTTTTATGTTAACATCGGGTTCCATTGCTTCTTCATAATTAAAATCTGACATTTGGAAACTCCTCCTAAACTTTATTTCTGTATCTTTTAAGTAAATTTCACCCTACAAATACACATATTATTTTAGCATATTATTCTGATTTTTGCAAGTAATCACACAATATTTTGAAATTTCGTCACTCTGCACAAACAGCAAAGAAGTTTCAGGCTGTATTTACAGCGTTGTGCTTATTGATTATCGTATATTTCGGGATTTTCGTAGTCTTCATATCCGAAATCATCGCCGTACCAGTCCCCTCCGCCTTCATTCTGATCGTCATACTGAGCATCATCCTGCCAGTCATTTGCTCCTGCATCAGGCACTTCAGCGGGTGTATCGTCCTGCCAGCTATAATCAGGAACTGCCGATGTTGTTGTAGCTGTTGTAGTATTCACGGGCACGCCGTTCTCATCCGTCACGACAGGCGGAGCTGTATCCTCAGCAAGCTCACCGCTCATACGGAAGCTGCACTGATTGGAGCCGATCATCGTGAGATAGCCCTTTTTGCCCTTGATACTCTCATCATTCATAGCAGTCTGTGCGAGATCAAGCTTGTACTCCACATCATTCCAGTTGCCCATTTTGAAAATGAGACCGTTTCTGTAATTGACAGTTATCGCGTACTCATTTGTAAGGTCTATCGATGATATATCTGTATTGTCATCCCTGTCAAAGCGGCTTATGAGCTGTGTGAACGCATCATACTTGCTCTCATTCTTTGACTGTATCGGTTTTCCCGGTTCTGTATCAGCAGGTTCAAAACCGTATATTATCGGAAGATTTTCAGTATCCGTATAGAAATCATTGTCTGCGAGTATCTTACCCTTTCGGCTGACGAGCAGAACACCCTTGTCATACTGAATGTTGTATGCAGGAATACAGCGCGTTACGGTTATTCTCAGAGTGGACGGGAAGTCCCTGTCCACCTTTGCGGTCTCAACATAAAGAAGGCTGTCAAGGATACGCTGCTCCGCCTTTTTGCAGTCGAGCCTGAACAGATTATCTCCTGCGTGAACACCCGACGCCTCAACTATTTCCATATAGGTATAAGTCTCGGACTCGCCCGAGATCACAATCTCGTCAGCATTAAACAGAAAGGTAAAGCACATCGTTATTCCGACAGTCAGCACGAGCAGCACCACGATCACCGCATAGATGCTCATCATGCGTTTCCTGCGGCGCATACGCTTTCCGCTGTTTTTCCTTTCTATTTTTGTTTTTTCGACATCGTTCATACTAACACCAAACCCTGCCGCTCACACACGGCGTATCTTTCCGCCGAGGCAGCTTACAGTCTCCTCAAATTTTTCATATCCCCTGTCAATATGTGATATTCCGCTCAGACAGGTAGTTCCTTCTGCAGCAAGTGCCGCTGCAGCCATAGCCGCTCCGCCGCGCAGATCGGTCGCATTAATATCCGCACCGTGAAGTCCTGCAACTCCGCGTACAACAGCGACCTTCCCCAGCACCTCAATATCCGCGCCCATCTTGTTCAGCGCGTCCGTATGGCGGTATCGGCAGTCAAAAATATTCTCCTCAAAAACGCTTGCTCCGTCAGCCACTGCGAGAGCCGCCATCAGCACAGCCTGCGCGTCAGTGGGAAATCCCGGATGCGGCATCGTGCGTATCCTTTCACGAATTGCCCTGAGCCGTGCGCCGCTTCTGAGGTATATCCTGTTCTCTGCAGTATATATGCGGCAGCCCGTCTGCTCAAGCACTGAGAGAAACGGCTCCATTTCCGCAACACAGGCATTTTTAAGTATTATCTCTCCGCCTGCCGCAGCAGTCATCGAGAGGTAAGTTGCTCCGGCGATACGGTCGGGCATTACGATGTGCTCGCAGCCGCGGAGTTTTTCCGTGCCGCATATCACTATCGTACCTCCGCCGTCGCCTTTTATCTCAGCACCGCGTTTCCGCAGGAATGAGCAGAGATCACATATCTCAGGCTCGCGGGCAGCGTTGTTGATGATAGTCTCTCCATCTGCGCAGACCGCACAGAGGATGATGTTCTCGGTCGCACCGACTGAAGGAAACGGCAGATTTATCTTTGCTCCGTGTGCTCTGCCTCCTGCAATGCGGCAGTATATCCTGCCGCCGCTGTCGGAAATATCTGCGCCCATTTTTCTCATTGCCGCAAGGTGCATATCGATCGGCCGCGGCCCAAGCTCGCACCCTCCGGGGACACTGAACGTACACTCGCCCATCCTTCCGAGGATTGCTCCCATGAACATAATTGACGAACGCATTTCGCGCATGAGTTCTTCGGGGATCTCCGAGCCTGAAGCTCCGCACGGATCAATAACGGCAGCACCGTCGGAAAATGTGCATCTGCATCCAAGACCGCCGAGTATCCTCGAAGCGGAAAAGACATCCGTCAGCATCGGACAGTTTCTCAGCACCGATCTGCCTTCTCCGAGAAGAGCAGCCGCCATAATGGGAAGAATACTGTTTTTGCTGCCCTGCAGAGTCAGCTCGCCGCTGAGACGGCTGCCTCCAGTGATGATGAATTTCTGCATAATACCACCTCGCAGCTTTTTATGTATATTATGCTGCTTAGCGGTGGTATGTTACCGATGTGCGTCATTCCGCACTGTTCTGTTTCAGGTTTGCCTGAAGGAATCTGTCAAAAGTTTCTGACATCTCATCGGGAATGACAGCATACATCATGTGTCCCTTGTCCGAAAGATGTATCTCGCCTCCGCTTTTTTCCGCGAAATCCTGTCCGAAGTTTCTCCAGCTCAGGTTTTTGCTGAGCGTTCTCATGTCGCTGATGAAGAAACAGCACGGGCATTTCAGCGCACCCGTATCAGCGGCTTTTTTCGCATTTTCCGTCATGAGGCGCGACTCCTCATAGTATTCGCGGTTCGCAATGTTCTTGTAAAAGAGTCTGCGGTAGACCTGCTTCTCCCCGTCCGTAAGCTCGTCCCCTGTCATAAGACCTGAGACATTCTCCGTCTTATTCTTTATCAGCTTTGCAAGAAAGCCGCCCTTTGCGATCTTTTTGAGCAATCCCGACTGTCTGTCGAGCTGTTTCAGGCGTTTCTCCTCAGTTATCTCCTCGGACTGCCTTACTGCAAGCTCAGGGACTCCCATGTCCATGCCGAGCACCGCACTTACTTCGTCGGGAAATGTATTTGCCCAGTAGACAGTTTCAAATCCCGAGTAGGAATGTGCAGCGAGAACATAAGGCGGCTCAAGACCTGCCTTTCTGAGAGCCTCGCGGTCAGCGGCAACAAGATTCTCCACCGTGCGCGGCTCGGTCATGCTTCCGCTGAAACCGTAGCCTGCCTTCTCAATGACCGCTATACGGTACTTCTTCGACATTCGCCTGTATACCGGCTTATATTCAAGCACGGGGCAAGTCACTCCGCTGCCTGACAAGAATACTATTGTGATGTCACCGTCGCCCTCTGTATAGACATTCATCAAAGTGCCGCGGACATCCACCTTGTTTTCTAAATTCATTTCTTCCCCTTAGCGATAAGCTTGTCAATGACCGCAAGGATGCGCTCATTCGTATCGGAAAGATGGAGATCTGCCGCGCTCTGAGACATTACCTCAACGCAGCCCTGATCGTTATACAGTCTCTCGATCTCGGAAATGATCTTTTCATTCGTGACATCCTTCTGTTCCATGACAACTGCTGCGCCCGCTTTGCCGAGCACCATTGCGTTATGGTACTGGTGGTTGCCTGCAACTATCGGAGAAGGTATAAGTATCGAAGCTTTTCCTGCTGCTTCAAGCTCCGCAAGAGTGGAAGCTCCGGCGCGGCAGATTACGAGATCGGCAGCCGCAAGGCACACATCCATATCGTTTATGTATTCGGTTATCCTCAGACGTTCGCTTTTCAGCGGTATCCCTGCCTTCTCCATAGCCTGCGGGAAGGTATCCTTTCCCATTCCGCCGTAGCCGTGGATGTGGTTGATGCTGAGTTTCCTGCTTGTGTGCCACTTGATGACCTCAGTCATCGTTTCATTTATGCAGCCTGCACCGAGACTTCCGCCGAACGAAAGAATGGTGAAATCATCATTGAAGCCGAGACGCTTTCTTGCCTCTGACTTTGGCATCGTGTTTATGCTGCTCCTGACGGGAAGTCCCGTAACGCTGTACTCAAACCTGCTCTTGTCCATGAAATCGAGTGCTTCCTTGACAGTAAGCATTACATAGTCAACTTCCTTGGAAAGCAGCCTGTTTGTCACGCCCGGATAGGCGTTCTGCTCGTGGATAGCCGTAGGTATCCCCATTTTTGCAGCCTTGCGTATTACAGGACCTGCGGCATAACCGCCTGTTCCTATGGCAATATCGGGCTTGAACCCCTCAATTATCTGCTTAGCTCTCCTGCCCGAAGATGCAAGATATGCAAGAGCTTTGGCATTTCTGCCGATATTCTCCAATGATATCTGTCTCTGAAATCCTGCGACCTTTATGGTCTCCATTTTATAACCTGCCTGCGGAACAAGCTTTGCTTCCATGCCTTTCGGCGTCCCTGCAAACAGTATCTCGGTATCAGGATACTTTGACTTTATTATGTCTGCGATAGCGAGGCCGGGATTGATGTGTCCGCCCGTTCCTCCGCATGAGATAAGAACTCTCATATAACCGCTCCTTTATGCGTTTTTTGGATCGCTGTAATCCTCGCCGTTATCAGTGTCGTCTGCCGTCACTGTCTCATTCTTTTCAGGCGGATAGTATCTGTGCTGCGATATATTGAGCATGATACCCATTTCAACGAGCTGCATTACCAGCGCAGTGCCTCCGTAGCTGAAGAACGGAAGTGATATACCCGTATTCGGGATGAGATTGCTGACAACCGCGAGGTTCAGAACGGTCTGTATGCCTATCTGAGTGGTTATGCCGACAGCTATCAGCATACCGAATCTGTCCTTGCAGCGTACTGCTATCGAATACCCCTCAACAACGAGGAGGAAGAATACAATGATTATCGCAAGAGCTCCGACAAAACCGATCTCCTCGCACACTATCGGGAAAACAAAGTCATTCTTTGTTTCGGGAAGATAGAGGTACTTCTGACGGGAGTTACCGAGTCCGAGTCCGAACAATCCGCCCGAGCCGATCGCAATTATGGAGTTTGCCGTCTGCCATGTTACATCAAGCACATCCGAGAAGGGATCTCTCCATGATTCGATACGGCTTGCAACGTAGCTTCCGGGTATCTTGGACTGCCATGTTACATAGCCGAACGCTCCGAGAACCGCAGTAACTCCGAGTGCCGTGTACTGCTTCCAGTTTGCACCGCCGCAGAGTATCATGGCTATCGCAATTGAGCCGATGAGCATGATACCCGAGATATGCTTCTCAAGTGCAATGAGTCCGACATATATTCCGAGGAGCACAACATACTTGACAATGCCAGTTTTGAACTCCTTCATTTTTTGTGCATCACGTTCCATGCTGTACGCAAAGAAGATGATAAGCGCAAGCTTTGCGACCTCTGACGGCTGAAAGTTGACAGGTCCTATATCTATCCAGCGCTTCGCGCCCATTGAGCCGCCCTCGTCGTTACCCATTACCAGTACCATGACGAGCAGCACAGCAACCGTAACATAGAATATTCCTGCGATATTGAAGCTTTTCAGTATCGGGAGCTTTATCTTCTTGAAGTTGTGGTAGTCCATCTTCATGAAGAATATCATTGCAACGAATCCGAGACCTGCATACAAAGCCTGCTTCTTGGCATAGTAAAGACCGTCGCCGAAATCGCTGTAAGCCCATGCATAGCTTGCAGAAGCCATCATAACGAGTCCGACTACGAGCAGTATCATTACATAAGCAAAGAAAGCAACGCTTATATCGCCCGTCCTGCCGTCACCTATGAAGAACCGCAGGATACCGCCACGTTTTTTTCCTTTTTTTCCTGTCTTTGCCATTGTGACCTCCTACAGTCCGAAATGTATGTTGTCAGAAAACAAGCAGAGATACTATACCGAGCACTCCGAAGATCATACCTGCAAGCGAGAAGGTAATAACGATCTTGTACTCGCTGTAGCCGCTCATTTCAAAGTGGTGATGGATAGGCGTCATCTTGAAGATGCGCTGTCCCTGATGATCAGCACGGAACTTCTTGGTCAGCTTGAAGTAGCTCACCTGTATCATTACCGACAGAGCCTCGATTATGTACACAAGGGCAGTCAGAAGTATCAGCAGGTGATTATGGAGAACAAGACCAACTCCTGTAACAGCCGCACCGAGGAACATTGAACCTGTATCGCCCATAAAGCATTTTGCAGGGTTGAGATTCCAGATAAGGAATCCGAGACATCCGCCTGCAAGTGCCATTGTGAAGCACGAGATCTCATTCTCGCACAGAATAGCACTGCTTATGGTAAATATCAGCATGGCAACGAAGGTGACCGAGCCGCACAGACCGTCAACTCCGTCTGTAAGATTTACCGCATTTGTAAGGTAGATTATTACAAGGAACATCAGTATATAATAGAAGATGCCCAGTGAAGGAGACTCCCAGAAGCCGAGGTTTATCGTCGTGCTTCCGTCTCCGAACCTGTACATCATGAACAGGAAACCGAATCCGAACAAGGTCTGGAGAGCGATCTTCTGCCACGGAGACAGACCGTCATTGTTCTTGCGAGCGACCTTGGTATAATCGTCAATGAAGCCGATAAGTCCGAACAGGAACGAGAATACCATAACACTGAGCATTCGGTAGAAAGCCTTGTGGGTTTCGGGAGATGTCGTATCAAGTCCGTATGTGATGCGGTATGCCCAGTATCCGCCTATTGCAGTGATAAGCGTTGATATGATGAACATAAAGCCGCCCATTGTGGGAGTTCCCTGCTTCTTGGCGTGCCACTGCGGGCCGTCCTCGGTCTTGATAGGCTGACCGAACTTTATCCTGTGCAGGAACGGCACCAGCCATTTACCCGATATACCTGCTATCGCAAACGAAAGCAGTGCGGTGAACAGATTAATGATCCATAATGACATAAGATAGAACAACTCCAATATTTTGATATATTCTTTTTACAGAAGCTTCATTCCCTCGGCGACTATCTCGCGCTCGTCAAAGTGCAGACGCTTATTGCCGCCGATCACCTGATAATCCTCGTGACCTTTTCCTGCGAGCACGATCACATCGCCCTTTTCAGCAATTTTCAGTGCGTGAAAGATCGCTTCTCTGCGGTCTGTCACCACATCATACGGCACATCAGTGCCTTCAAGCCCTGCAAGAATGTCCTTTATTATAGCCTCAGGCTCCTCATCACGAGGATTGTCCGAGGTCACTATCAGTCTGTCCGCGTATGAAGCTGCCGCTTTCGCCATTTTCGGACGCTTTGCGGCATCGCGGTTTCCGCCGCATCCGAACAGGCAGATCAGCCTGCCATCGGTATATTCCCTGACACTTCGGAGAATATTCTCAACAGCATCAGGAGTGTGAGCATAATCGCATATCACGGTAAAATCACTTCCCGTAGGTATTACCTCGCATCTGCCCTTTACGCCGTTATAATTCTCTATTGCTTCTGCCACAGTATCGGCAGGTATTCCCTCGCGCAGACATACCGCTATCGCAGCAGTAAGGTTTGAGATATTGAAAACGCCGGGGATACGTGTCTTTATAAGGTGTGACTTGTCTCCGCAGCAGTACCAAAAGCTGCTTCCTGTCGAACTTATCTTTATTCCGTCGGCATAGATGTCAGCATTTTCTTTTACGCTGAATGAATACTTCTCGCATGATACTTCGCCGAAAAGTCTCCTGCCGTACTCATTATCAGCGTTTATCACAGCCGCATCGCATATATCGAAAAGCATCTTCTTTGCCTGATAGTAGTCCTCCATATCCTTGTGGTAATCAAGGTGATCCTGAGTCAGGTTTGTGAACACCGCAGTCCTGAAGTGTGACGGACCGATACGCTTCTGGCAGAGTCCGAACGAGCTGACCTCCATGACAGCATATCTGCATCCTGCCTCAGCCATTTTCGCAAGCACAGCCATGAAGTCGTAGGTAAGCGGTGTGGTATTCTCGGTATGGATGACCTCATCGCCTATCTCATTCTGTATCGTGCCGATAAGTCCTGTCATGAAGCCTGCCGACATGAGTATATGCTTTATCACGCTTGTGGTCGTGGTCTTTCCGTTAGTACCTGTAACTGCGATAAGCGTGAGCTTTCTCTCGGGATGTCCGAACCATGCCGCGCAGATTTTACCCCAGAGGGTACGTGTATCATCGGTAAGAATCTGCCTGTCACCGAGTCCGAGATCACGCTCGCACACAACTGCCGCAGCTCCCTTTTCAAGCATCTCCGCTGCAGCGTCATGTCCGTCGAACTTTGCACCCTTTATGCAGACAAAGAGGCTGCCATCAACGACCTTTCGTGTATCGTCGGTTATCGAGGTTATTTCAGTGCTGCCGATAGTTGTTGCCGCGTTGTTTTCGATTATGTCACATAACTTCATATTTCAGCCTCCGTTTCTTTTTAAGTACAAATATTATTCCTGACGTACAGAATCTGTGGGACGTTTTTTGTCTCCATTTTCAGCGAAGTATCAGTCTCCTCCGCTTGATACCATGAATTCAAGCTCTATGGTAGTACCTACGGGGACCTTCGTTCCCGGCGGCTCAGACTGCTTGCTGACAGCTACATCCGCATGATTTACGGAGGCTCCGCGTGCCACATAGTTAAGCTGACAGTACATGACGGAATCGTTCGCCATACTCGGTGTCAGTCCCACAAGATCGGGGACCTCTGTGTAATCGACCGTGTGGCTGCTCTCAGTGTAGAGGTAAACCATACCGCCCTTTGCCACAGACGAGCCTGTAACAGGCGACTGTGCAACTACGGACGTGCCCTCGCCTACGACCTTGTACTGTATCTCAAGTCCTGAAAGTGTCTCTATCGCATCGTCGAGCGGTCCCTCAAGAAGCGGTACCTTGACATCAAGGTTTGCAAGCTCCTCAGTGGAATACTCGGGGCTTATTCCCAGATAGGGAAGAACATCCGTAAGAATGTTTCTTGCTGTCGGAACAGCGACCTTGCTTCCGTAATAGCCGATGTCCTTGTTAGGCATATCCGCAAGCACGAGAAGGATGATCTCGGGATCGTCAGCAGGTGTGAAACAGCAGTACGAAGCACCGTACTCCTGTATAGTCGCATCCTCCTCCTGATCCTTGTTCATCGTAATACCCTGAGCCGTATACATGAGTCGCTGTGATGTACCCGACTTACCGCCGATGGAATATCCCTTTATTGTAACGTTTCCGCCGCCGTTGCCTGAAACGACTTTTTCAAGGCAGTCGCGCATTCTTGCGGAGGTCTCCTCAGAAACGACCTGTCTCTTGACAGTGCGGTCATTCTTCAGTACAACATTGCCGTCATCATCGAGTATCCTGTCCACCACATACGGCTGAAGCAGATATCCGCCGTTTATAGCCGCACAGTAGGACGTTATCATCTCGATCGGTGTGATTGTCTCGCCCTGTCCGAACGAGCATACCGCAAGGTCAACGTTCGACATCGCAGCAGGATCAAAGCCGATACCTGATACCTCGGCAGGAAGGTCAATGCCTGTTTTGCCGTCGAGTCCGAAGGCATTGAAATAGTAGCAGAACTTATCCACGCCGAGACGTTTGCCTATCTCCATAAAGGCGGGGTTGCAGGAATTGGTCAGAGCCGTCTGATAGTCCTGCGGACCGTGACCTCCCTCAAGGTGACACTTTATCGGTGCAAGTGCTCCTGCAAGCGAAACTGCACCCGTACACATGAATGAATCCTTGTCTGTGTCGATGAGATTCTCCTCAAACGCAGATGCGCTGGTCACGACCTTGAAAACAGAACCGGGCTCATATATCTCAGAGATGCACTTGTTCCGCCACTGACGCTCAAGCATTGCGCTCTCGGTCTCCTGCGGAGTAAGCTTCTCATTTGTTATGATAGGTGAGTGATCTACGATCTCATACGGTTCGTTGAGATCAAAGCTCGGATATGTTGCCATACCGTAGATCGCACCTGTTTTTGCATTCATAAGTATTGAGCAGGCACGGTTCTTGATCTCGAATTCCTCAACCATTTCTTGTAAGTATTTCTCCAGTATATACTGGATATTCATATCAATGGTCAGGTATACATTATCGCCGTTTTTAGCAGGGTATGTCTTGGAGTACCTGTAAGGAAGCTCATTTCCGTTTGAATCCTTTGCCGAGATAGTTCTTCCATCAGTACCCGAAAGGTATTCGTCATAGTAGGACTCTATACCGTAGAGTCCATAGCCGTCAGCCGCTGTAAATCCGATAACGGAGGCGGCAAGCTCGTTCTGAGGATAGTATCTCTTGGTATCCTCCTCGATATTGAGGCAGGTCATGCCCTGATCGCTGAAAAATCCGAGGAGCTCGTCTGCAACAGGCTTTTCAACCTGATCCTGAAGAACGTGATACTGCGTGTTCTCCTCCATAGCGGCAGACACCTCTTCGGCTGTGATGCCGAGCTTTGACGAGAGAAGCGTTACTGCCTCCGAGCGGAATGCCTCAGCAGATTCGGGAAGTGTATTCGTTACGACAGTCTGCTGCTCTTCACCGTTTTCATTGGTCGTAGTTTCGAGCTTCGGCTGATATGTGCCGTTTGCTATGTCCTCCTTCTGCTTGTCTATGCGCTTCTGAAGGAGCGTCATATCCTCACGGAAGCGTTTCGGATCAAGAAACACCTTATACACCGATGCACTCTTGGCAAGAGGCGTAGCCTTTGAATCATAGATCGAGCCGCGGTGTGCAGGAATGATTATCGAGCCGAAATGCTGACCGTTAGCCATAGCCTGATACTTCTTGTTATTGAGTACCGAGATATTGAAGAAATTTCCTGCGACCACAGTAAATAGTCCGAAGAACACCGAAGTCATGATGAACCTTGTTCTGAGTTTCATTGACTTTGAGGGGAGATTCTTGTTTGCCATACAGCCCACACTTTCTATGCTTATCGTATCAGCATCTCTGTGCAGGGCAGATGCCTGCAATTTCGCGGTCCAGTATTTCTGAGCCGCGGATTTTTCCGCATTCCCTGATCGCATCCGTTCTGTTGCATATTTTCAACAAAACGATCGAGAAACTGTACGTTTTTCTTATTTTCGCTATAAAATAGAATAAGGCAGGGTGTTGTCGTGCCCCGCCTTTGAACATCTTGTTTTTTTATGTGATGTCCGTTTCTATGATACTGCCGTATCGAAAACGCTTGTCAGGCGTGGGAGCGTCCTCCCCTGTCCGCATTTTTCCGTTCCCGGACAGGGGCAACGTTCCCGGTATTCCGATCACTCGCTGTATCTCCTTAGTTCTACTATCACTACGGCATATATATTTTTTAGAGCCGTTAGCATTTTTAAATAACACGGGCAGCCTTGTTTCTGTATATTATATTGGTCTACCCTCTGAAATATTCGACGCAGCGATCAAAAAAGCCTTTCACCTTTCCGAGAATGCTTTCGTCCTGCTGAGGAATATTAACAACGTCATCTGTCTGTATCTCGATATATTTTATCTGAGATGTATCGATCTTCTTCATACCGAGTACGTTTTCAGCGTATTCCTCGATATTCTTGGCAGACATCTGACTTTCAAGCTCAGACTGCAGTCTGACATTTTCTGCTTCGGTGAGATTCAGCTCACTATTCAGAGCCGAAACCTTGCTGTACATCGTATTTCGCCTGTTCAGGCTGTAAATTACAGTACCGAGCAGAACAGCTGCAAGAGCAGATACCAAAATAATAGTGAAAACAGAGCCGCTTTTTGCTTCTGTTCTGGTCATATTAATTTGCGGTCTTTTCGCAGATGTTCCCTGACTTGGCAGCGATTCGGGCTTTTCAGCCGGTCTACTGCTGTAGACGTCCGCATTGTAGCGATAAACCGAATCACGTTCAGGCATTTGCATCCGCGCTCCTTTCTATTATCCTGAGCTTTGCACTTCTGCTTCTGTTGTTGGATTCAAGTTCCTTTTCGTCAGCCTCTATGGGCTTTCTGTTCACAAGAGTTCCCTGCGGCTTGCGTCCGCATACACACTGGGGAAAATCAGGCGGGCAAATACAGCCCTTGCACAATCCTGCAAATCTCTGCTTGACAAGCCTGTCCTCCAGAGAATGGAAGGTGATAACAGCAAGTCTGCCCTCCGGCTTCAGGCTTGCGAAGGCCTTGTCGAGTCCTTCGGAAAGATGGTCAAGTTCGCAGTTGACAGCGATCCTTATTGCCTGAAATGTTTTTTTGCAGGGATTTTTCTCTCGTCTCGCCTTCTGCGGGATGCTCTCCCTGACAATGTCTGCAAGCTGTAGTGTTGTTTCAATGGGAGCTGCTTCTCTTGCACGAACTATATTCGATGCGATACGGCGTGAGAATTTCTCCTCACCGTACTCAAATATGATCTTTGCAAGCTGCTGCTCATCGAATGTGTTCACTATGTCTGCAGCACTCATTCCCGACCTGCTCATCCTCATATCAAGGGGTGCGTCGGAATGATAGGAAAACCCTCTGCTTTCCTCATCAAGCTGATGTGAAGAAACTCCAAGATCCATGAGTATTCCGTCAACAGCTTCGATACCGAGTTCTCTGAGCACCGTATCTATTTCAGAATAATTGCGGTGTATCACCTCAGCATTCTGAAACTCCGCCAGTCTCTCGCCTGCTGCCTTAACAGCGTCGGGATCACGGTCGAGAGCGATAAGTCTGCCCTTTTCATTCAGCCTTGCGGCTATTGCAGAGGAATGTCCTCCGCCGCCCGCGGTACAGTCCACATAGACTCCGTCGGGACGGATGTTCAGCCCGCTGATAGTCTCATCGAGCAGAACGGGGATATGTCTGAATTCCATAACTGACTCCTTTGATATGCTTCGCTGTGTATGTTTCTGAACAGACACGCTGCCGAAGCACACAAATATCAGAGTGAGATGTCTGCGAGAAGAGCCTCTCTTGCGGCAGCATCTACCTGAGAGCTGCTTGCCTCGAGCTTGTCACTCGCCCATATCTCTGCTCTTGTGAGGTTACCGATAACTGTGACTTCGTCCTTGATGCCTGCTCTGTCCCTGAGATTCTGGGAGATGAATATTCTTCCCTGCTTATCAGGAGTCTGCTTGTCGGCACCGGAAAGGACCTCTCGCTTGATCTGTTCACCGGCTGCACCGGGGAGATCATTGAGCTTACCACAGTAAATGTCGAATTCTTCCTTTGAAAATACGGCGATATAGTTGCCTCTATGGCTCAGACAGAGGTAAAATTCCGGACCAAGTATGTCACGAAGCTTGCTCGGGAAGCTCATACGACCTTTAGCGTCGATACCGGGATTAAACGTACCGCACAATGGTTCACGCATGACCTTCACCTCACCTTCAGACTTCTCAGTGGATTTATTCACCTCAAAGTGGGTCAAATTTGCAACTTTTTACCGTTTTTCACCCCTAAGCCTATTATATATCATATAGGCGGAGTTTTCAAGAAGAAATATGTTACAAATATGAAGATGTGAAACGGGGGTAATTTTGGTTATTTTGTTCAAAAATTAACCGAACGAAGTTAAAAGCGAAACATATGTTTGAATTTTTTTCACCACTTTTCCCCCTCAGGGTGAAAAGTGGTGATAATTTTTGGGTTTTTACACCTCCTGAAGATCACTCCTTTATAAACCGCAAATAAGTCTCCGAGCGGAAGGATATTCCCCCACCGCTCAAAGACTTATCAATATGTTATCTGATCCTGTATTATTATGAATAGTAAAGCTTATATTAAGTATGTACCTGTTCTGTTGCTGAACTGACAGGAGCCTCGCTCACCGCTTCGGTTGTGATCTCCGATGTTACAGGCGGCTCTGAGGAAGGCTCAGATGTATCCTCTCCTGTTCCTTCGGAAGTCTCCTCAACGCCTGTGGTTTCCTCGGGAACATCAACGGGAGTGGTCACTCCTCCGATGTCTGTCGGCTGGTTGTTGGGATAAACGACACCCGGCGTATACTGATAATCAGCATCAACGACCTCTATCTCTGAGGTGCCGCGCGGGATCGACTCACCCTCGGGTCTCGGGGTGTAGAACACGTTGAACTTGGATGACTTGAGATTCAGTGCAAGCTTGAACTCATAGCCCTTGACCGTGAGCTTGCCAACCAAGACAACAACGCCGACCTTCTTGAAGTCGGCATCGCAGAGCGTCGCAGCGACGGGATCCGAACCGCCACGCACGGAGGTCGTCAGCGAAAGCGCCCAATCCCCGAACGC